>CACXCV010000114.1 GCA_902766215.1 Oscillospiraceae bacterium | reverse complement strand
GCGCATCAAGCGGCTGGTGGAATCCCTGTCCGTTGCCAGCGACACCTCTGCGAAGTACGTCATGGAGCAGATCGACGCGCTCCATCAGGAGAGCGAGACACAGCAGCTGCGCCTCGCCGAGCTGGAAGCGCTTACCGAGCAGAGCCGGATGCTCCATCAGGAGTTCGCCTTCCACCAGGAAATGATCGAATCCTTTGCCAGCGCGGTGGATTCTGCCACGCTGGAGGAAAAACGGCGTCTGCTGCGGGCAATCGTGAAAAAAGTGGTTTGGGATGGCAAAAACGCCTACGTCTACCTCTTTGCGGAGGATGGAGAGGCGGATTTGCCGCCCATTGACCAACCTCTGTATCCGTTGGGAGAGGATAGCGAATGAAATCCTCATGCATTTTCGCTCGCAGAAAAAAATGGCGGGGGATGTGTCGCTGTCGGAGATGATTGAAACCAGCCGTGACGGGAACGCCCTGTCGTTTATGGATGTGCTGTGTTCGGATGAGGACCTGTTTGAGGACGTCAGCACCCGGGAGCAGTGCACCCTGGTGCACCGGCTGGTGGATGAGTGTCTTGACCCGCGGGAAAAGCGCATTGTCTGCCTGCGCTATGGGCTGGACGGGCAAGCGGCACTGACACAGCGGGACGTGGCGGTGCTGCTGGGAATTTCCCGCAGCTATGTCTCCCGCCTGGAGAAGAAGGCGCTGCAAAAGCTGGAGGCAGCGCTGACAGGGACAGAATAAGAAGGCATCCGCCTGCATCCCGGCGGATACAGGCGGATGAGAGCAGCTTATGCGTCGGCAGCCCAGCCCAGCAGGCTGGCGGAGAGCTGCTCGGTCTGCATTAGAGAGTGCAGCTGGTAAAGCAGATGGGCGGCCTGCTGCATGGTAACCGGGCTGCCCGGCTGGCTCAGCAGGTCGATGCCATAGCTGTTCAGACAGGTCACAGCTTCGGCGGCCCAGGCGGGAACGTCGTCGCCGGAGAACACGCTGACCACGCCGTCCGGCTCAAGGCCCAGCATGTTGCGCAGCATGACGGCGGCCTCGGCCTGGGTAACCGCCGCGTCATGGCGGAAGCAAAGACCATCCGGCGACGCGGCGCCGCTGATAAAGCCGGCGCGCAGTGCCGCAACCAGATAGGGCCGCAGCCAGGCGGGGGTGTCCTCCTCGTCGGCAAAGCCGGTGGACAGCGTCTCGTCAGCGGGCGGAATGTTCAGCAGGTCCATGGCCATGACCAGAAATTCGCCGCGCGTCACGGCCTGCTCCGGCTGGAACAGCCGCGTGCCGGAGAGCATCTGGCCGGTATAGATGCCCTGCTCCTTGAGCCACATGGCGACATACTGATCGCTGCCGCGGCTCAGATCGGCAAAGGTCGCTTTATCTGTGGGTTTGATGATGGTCACGTGGACGGTGGCCTCGGCACAGTTGCCGGCACTGTCGGCAATCTGGACGGTAAAGCTGTCCTTGCCTACCTTGTTCTTGGCAGGGGAGTAGACATAGCTGCCGTCGCGGTTGACCGAGACAACGCCGCGCTTTGGCTGGGTAATCACGGTAAACTCCAGCTCGCTGTCATCCGGATCAGAAAAGGTCAGCTTGCCGTCGATGGAGATGTTGCGATAGGTCTCCAGGGTGCTGTTTTCAGCCGTGGGGGGCTGATTTTTCCCGTTGCCGATGTGAATCAGCAGCGAGGCCTCAGGTGCCGGGGCAGAGGAAAAAACGGGGATCCACGACAGGCCGGCCGTCTCGTCGCCCAGGCAGCTGGATTCAAAGCGCAGGGACGTCAGCTCTGACGCGGCCAGCGCATCGCCGGCGCGGAGCCTTCGGGCGCCGATATAGACAGAGCCGATGGATTCCTCCGGCACAGAGGTCAGCAGAATCCCGCGGGGCGCGGCGGCTGCGTCGCTGGTGGCAAAGTCCTCAAAAGAAAAGCTGTAGCTTTCGTTGTAGACGATTTCGCGCTCAGCGGCCGCAGCAGGCAGGGCGGTCAGCGTGCAGAGCAGCGCCAGCATACACAGCAGCGTGAGCCTGCGCCGCAGAGAAAAAGTGAAATGGGACACGGAAAAAACCTCCTTTTTGTGTTGCAGAGGTAGTTTTTGCCGTTTCGCATGAAATATACCGCCCTCTCAAAAAAAGAAAGGGCGGTATGTGTCTGCCGGAAGCCGAAAGTGAGTCAGACCAGGCGCGTCTGAATGGGCGGGCGGAGGTAGTGTGCGCTGCTGTCTGGCGCAGGGCGCATGTGAATCCCTGACACGACACCAACGGCGGCAAACATGGTGACAATTGAACTGCCGCCATAGCTGAAGAAGGGGAGCGTCAGGCCGATGATGGGCAGCACGCCCAGGCACATGCCGATGTTGATGCACACCTGAAAGAGCAGCATGCCGCCCATGCCGACGCAGATCAGGCGGTTCATGTAGCTGTTGGCCTTATAGCCCACATAAAAACAGCGGATGATGATGGCAAGCAGCAGCAGCATGCACGCAATGCAGCCAATCATGCCCAGCTCTTCGCCAATGACGGAAAAGATAAAGTCGGTGTGCTGCTCCGGCAGGGTACCGGCCTGGGTCTGGTTGCCGGCATAAAGCCCCTGGCCGGTCAGCTGGCCGCCGCCGATGTAAATCTGGCTCAGCCGCATCTGATACCGCTCGGTCTGGCCGGTGGGGTCGATGGTGGCGTCGTAGGGCAGCATCAGCCGCGCTTTCTGATAGGAATCGATCAGCCCGGACTGCCAGGCATAAGGAATGGCCACGGCCAGCGCCGCAGCGCCCAGACCAAACCAGGCAAAATTCACCCCGGCGCAGAGCATCATAATGACAAAGATGGCCGCATAGGCCAGCGCCGAGCCGTCGTCGCCGGAAATGACCATGATTTCGCCCATCAGCACCAGCGTAATCAGTGCGGCACGGCCGACGGACCAGATGGAGTTCACGTTGCGCTCGCTGCGGCTGAGCAGCTTGGCCAGGATGATGACATAGAACACCTTGCAGATCTCGGCCGGCTGCAGGCCAAAGGGGAGAAAGCTGGGGCGCAGCCAGCTCTTGTTGCCGGAGTTGCCCTGCACGCCGAAGAAATACAGCGAGCCGAGAAACAGCACCGAGAAAATCAGCAGCAGGTCCCACCGCTCGGCGATGATGTCAATATCGATCAGCGTCAGCACAATAAAGCCGACGATGCCGATAATCAGCGCCACCGACTGAATCAGCACATAGTGCGCGGCGCCCTGATAGGCGGCTGCGCTGGAGATCATGACGATGCCAAAGACCGTGGCGCAGATGCACATGATCAGCAGCGGAATGTCTGCCGAACGCAGAAACACACCCACTGCGGAGAAAAAGCGCTTCATGAGACACCTCCCAACATATCTCCTCCTATCCTAACATCGATCCGCAGGAAAGTAAACAAAAAGATGAAATCACGCTTTGCTTTCTGCGCCGGATGTGATATGATAGCCTGCGGATGTAAACAGAAGCGGGGAGGGGAGCCAATGACGCGGACAACCAACAGCCCGGCCGAGACCGAGGCGGTGGGCCAGATGCTGGCGGCCCGGCTGCAGCCGGGCGATGTTGTGGCCTTTCGCGGGGGACTTGGCGCAGGGAAGACGGCCTTTGTGCGCGGCCTGGCCCGCGGCCTTGGCATCTGCGAACCGGTGACCAGCCCAACCTATACCATTGTCAACGAATATGAGGGCCGCCTGCCGCTGTTTCATTTTGATCTCTATCGCCTGGATGGCATCGAGGCGCTGGAGGACATTGGCTGGGAGGACTATCTGGCCCGCGGCGGCGTCTGCTGCCTGGAGTGGAGCGAAAACGCGCCGGAGGCGGCGGAGCATGCCTGGATTGTCACCATTTCCCGCGGCGGCACCGACCAGCAGCGTATCATTGAAATCAACCGGGGGGATGGCCATGCGGATATTGGCGCTTGAAAGCTCGGCAAAGGCGGCTTCGGCTGCGCTGCTGACCGACGGGGTCTTAACGGCCGAGAGCTATCAGAACTGCGGCCTGACGCACAGTGTGACATTGCTGCCGATGGCAGAGGCGCTGCTGGCACAGGCCGGGCTGACGCTGGGGCAGGTGGACGTGCTGGCTGCGGCGTACGGGCCGGGGAGCTTTACCGGCGTGCGCATCGGCGTGGCGGCGGTGAAGGGGCTGGCCTGGGGGGCAGAGCTGCCGTGCCTTGGCGTGTCCACGCTGGAGGCCATGGCCATGCTGCACACCGGACAGAACGCGGTTGTTTGCCCGGTGATGGACGCCCGGCGGCAGCAGGTGTACAACGCGCTGTTTCGCGTTTCGGATGGGCAGGTGGAACGCCTGACGCCCGACCGCGCCATTGCGCTGGCAGACCTGTCGGCCGAGCTGTCATCAGTGGATGGAAATATAATCCTGGTTGGCGATGGGGCGCAGATGTGTTATAATGCCATCGGGCAGGAGCATCCCGGCCTGAAGCTGGTGCCGGAACACTGCCGGATACAGCGTGCCTCCGGCGTGGCGCTGGCCGCATGGAAGCATTTGCAGGTCGAGCCGGCCGGAACGGCGGCCAGCCTGATGCCGTTTTATCTGCGCCTGTCCCAGGCTGAACGGGAACGCCTTGAAAAGCTAGCTCAAAAGAAATGATAAAGGGGAATACAATCATGGAAATGCAACACGTACATGTACTCAATCACCCGCTGCTGCAGCACAAGCTGTCGATTCTGCGCGACAAGAACACCGGCGTGAAGGAGTTCCGCGAGATCGTGGGCGAAATCGCCAGCCTGATGTGCTATGAGGCGACCCGTGACCTGACGACCGAGGAGGTCGAAATCGAAACGCCCATCTGCAAGGCCAAGGTGCAGGTGCTTTCCGGCAAGAAGATTGCCATTGTCCCGATTCTGCGCGCCGGTCTGGGCATGGTTGACGGTGTGACTGCGCTGATCCCCAGCGCCAAGGTGGGCCACATCGGCCTGTATCGTGACCCCGAGACGCATGAGCCGGTGAAGTATTACTGCAAGATGCCCTCTGACATCGCCGAGCGCGACGTGCTGATTGTTGACCCCATGCTGGCCACCGGCGGCAGCGCCGTGGCGGCCATCAGCTTTATGAAGGAATATGGCTGCAAGAACATCCGTATGATGAACATCATTGCTGCGCCCGAGGGGATCGAGGCTGTGCAGAAGGCGCATCCCGACGTGGAGCTGTATGTGGCGGCAGTGGATCAGTGCCTGAATGAGAACGCCTACATCGTTCCCGGTCTGGGCGATGCAGGCGACCGCATCTTCGGTACTAAGTAAAATAAGTAAAAAAGACGGCAACAAACGGACGCCGGCAGGCTGCAAGCCTGCCGGCGTTTTGCTGACTTTTGCGGATTGTGCGGCGGATCGGCGCGGATACCGGTGCGGCCGGTCAGCCGGGGGAGACGAAGGGTGCCAGCGTCTGGTGCAGCAGCGTCTCAAACTGCGCCGGTTCGGTCAGCGCCTGCGGCCAGGAGAGAAGGCGCAGCGGCACGTTGTCCATCCCCACGCGGTAGGCGGGCTGCCGATAGTCATAGGCGCTGGCAATGAAGCCCAGCCGCTGATAAAAGCCCAGCCGCCGCCGGGAGATGGCGTCGATCGGCGGATCGATTTCCAACACAATGGACGGGCAGACAGATTGCAGCAGCCTTACGGCCTGCCCGCCCAGGCTATGCCCGCGCAGGGCGGGCAGAATGGCCAGGTGCTCCAGATAGGCCGTCTGTGCCAGCTGCCACCAGCACAGCAGCCCGGCAAACTGGCCGTCGTGCAGCAGCGCCTCGCAGTGATAGTCCGGCTGGCGCAGAAGCAGCTGCTGCTCCGCCTGCGCCCGGCGCTCCCAAAGGGGAAAGCTCTGCTCCATCAGCGACCAGAATGGCACAAAGAGCGGATTG
>CACXCV010000113.1 GCA_902766215.1 Oscillospiraceae bacterium | reverse complement strand
TGGCGTCGTCGAGCAGGTAATACTTCTCTGCCTCGTGCGTATTGCCGGTGTCCTTGTCAATATACGAGCCCTGGCCTGCGGAAGAGATGGCAACAAAGCTATATGCGTCATAGCTGAAGATGTCATAGATGCTGATGGCGCTGGCCGAGTCGCCGTTCATCGGGTCCTGCATGGGGGTGACGTTCATGGAGTAGACGCCGGTTACCAGGTCGTTGTGGAGCGTCTGCTCGCCGCGGAACACCTTCGAGGTGACAAAGTCGTCATAGGGCGCGTACATGCCCATATAATCGACATACTGCGCCGAACCGGTGCTGAGGATTTTGCCGGTCTGGAAGTCTACCTCGTAGGCCTCGCCGTCAACCGTCTGGAGATAAACCGTGTCGGCGCTGGACGCGGCGGCGGAGGGGATGCGGCTGGCAATGCCCTTGATTTCGGCAACCGGCTGCCAGGACTCCTCGGTCTTAAAGTTCCAGGTGAAGGTCTGCAGCTTGTCCTGATCGTTCAGAACGCCGCGGAAGGTATAGTCCGGATCGGACACGCGAACGGTGCACGCGGCCGAGAGCGACGGGTTCTTGTGCGAGGCCACGGTGATCACTGTCTCGCCCGAGGCCACGGCGTTGACAAAGCCGTTGGCGCTGACGGTGGCGACAGCCGGGTTGGAAGAGGTCCAGTCCAGCTTGTCGTTGACATAATACGGCTCGGTGTCCGCCTCCAGCGTGTAGGTCGAGCCCTGCAGCAGGCTCAGCTCCGTCGGGCTGAGGGTCAGACTGGTGTAGGTGTCGGCCGGCTCTTCGCCGGTGATCAGCTGATAGGTCGAAACGTTGTAGGCATAGTCTACCACCTGCAGCAGAAGCTTGCTGCCGTCGGCCAGCGAGGAGAGGTCAAAGCTGCAGCTGACCGGCTGGCCCAGCGCATCCTCGGCCTGGTTGGGCAGGATGTAGGCAACCGGGCTGCTGGTGTCGTCAATGTTCCAGAGGAGCACGGCGGCCAGATAGCGGTTGTCCTGGGCGGAAACGTCCAGCTTGCCCTGCTGCAGGTCCTGCGTGACCGAAAGCAGCTCGGGCGCGGCGTTGTCGATGGTAAAGTGGGTGCTCAGGCTTGCGCCATCCTGAAGCGCATCCCAGCGATAGCTGCCGTCGCTGCCGGCATAATATTCCGGCGCCATGGTCAGCGTCACATCAACAGACGTGCCGTCCGGCAGGGCGGTGCCGTTGCTGTCATAGCCGGCCCAGGTGAAGTTCAGCTGCTGCAGCTTCTGCCGCCAGGTCTGCGCGCTGGTGAGGTAATAGGCGCTGCTCGCCGCGCCATACGTGTGGTCGAAATAGGTTTCGCCGGTTTCAGAGTTGACAATCTGCAGGCGGCTGTTGCCGGCGTTTCGGATCAGCGCGAAGACATAGCCCACCAGCTGGTTGCCGTTCTGGTTGTTAAAGGCGTTGCGCGCGGGCAGATATGCGTCGTCAAAATCGACGGGGTTGCCGATCATGGGCGAGGTGGTCTGTTCGCCGGCATACTGCATGTTCAGATAGTTGGCAACGGTGTAGCCATAGCGGTTCACGTTGGCCAGATATGGCGTGCGCAGGTTCGGGTTGCAGACGCTTTCGGCCAGCGTGCCCACGTCGAACATCGAGGACTCGGTCCAGCCGCCGTAATAGCCCAGCACCGGGATCGAGTGGCAGGTGCCGGCAGCGCCGTCGGCGCTGGCCAGGGCCTGCACCTGCACATAGCCCTCAACATAGGCGCCGGTGGGATAGGCATCGTCCAGCGCCTGGCGGTCCAGCAGGCGGATGTGGCAGACCACCTCGGCCTCGCCGTTGGCGCGCAGGTCCACCGTCGCCTGCTGCAGCAGGTTCAGGAACAGATGCACATCATAGGCCGTCAGTGCGCCGTCGCCGCTGAGATCGGTCACAGCGTGCCGGTTGAGGATCTGGGCGCCGGGCTTGCCTGCGGCCACGTCCAGCAGCAGCTGGCCGTCCAGCAGATCGACCTGGCCATCGTTGTTATAGTCATAGTCGCGGCTGAGGGGGAACAGCTCGCTGTAATCCTTGCCGTTGATGGTCCAGGTGACAGCGGCGCTGAGCGCGGTGGTGAGGGTGTCCATATAGGTCTGGCCTTCATAGTCCAGCAGCGCCTGGGTGAACAGGTCGGCGTTGAGCGTGTAGGAATGACGCTTGCCGTCGAGATTGTGGATGGTAAAGCCAAAGTCATAGCTGCCGGTGCGGCTGGGGTCGTCGCCCAGCTCGGCTTTTACCTTGCCGTCGGCCCAGGAGCGGGTCGCGTTCTCCTGCATGAGGATGTACGAGTCGGCCGAGGTGGCGGCCGCAGCGTCCACTAGGCCCGCGCCCTGCTGCAGCACGGAGTAATAGCTGCCGTTTTCACTGTTTACCAGCGGCTGCGCGGTGGACATCATCAGCGACTGCGCCAGCGCGCGGTCGGTGAGACCGTCGACCGAGAGGTCGTTCTGCTCGATATACTGCTTGACCAGCGCACTGATGCCGGCAATCTGCGGGGCCGCCATCGAGGTGCCGCTCATCAGCTCATACGCGTCGTGGCCGCCCAGCATGCCATGGTCGGCGTCCTTGTGATAGCCGTTGAGCGAATAGATGCTGCCGCCGGGCGCGGTGATCTCGGGCTTCATGGTCAGGTTGCCCGGCACGCCCCAGGAGCTGAAGGAGCTCATGGTCTTGTACTCGGCGTTGTAGCGGACAGGCTCCTTGCCGCAGAGCTTGATCTTGCCGGTATAGTACAGGACGGTGACGCCGTCGTCGCCATAGACCGGCTCGGCCTGGGCGCGGATCAACTCGCCGTCGGCCTGGGTGATGGAAACGCAGGGGACGGTGGACTTGCTGTCGCTCAGATCCATGTTGATCGAGCCGGGCTGGTTGTTGTAAACCACGCAGGCCAGCGCGCCCAGCGAACCCACGGCGTCATGCTTCTGATAGAACGACGAAGCGCCGCGGGAGACAAACACGATCTTGCCGCTGACCAGGTCGGCATAGGGCGTGAGCAGATTGCTGCCGTTGGCGTCAACGGCATATTTGTTTTCTTCGGCTGCGAAGAAGACAAACTCATGCTCGCCCTCAATGGTGGCAATCGGCTGGTTGCTGTAGCCGGTGGTCTCTGCCGGGGCAATGATATCCTGATTCATCAGGAAGTAGTTGCCGATAAAACCGTCGTTGTCCACCGAGGCAACAGTAAAGGCGTTGGCAAAGGTGCCAGGCGAGCCGCCGGTGTGCATGCTCAGGCCGTCGCTGTAGAGCAGGCCGGGGTTGGTGTTCTCGGCCCAATAGCCGGCGTTGCCCGCCGAGATGGAGACGACGGAGGCCGTGTTCGTCAGCTCATCGAGAATCTTCTGATATTCCGCTGTGCGGCTGGTGACCATGCCGGGGCTGGAAGAACCCAGCGACAGGTTGATCGCGTCGGCGCCCAGTACAATGGCGTCCTCAATGGCGACCATATAGTCCGAGTCGTATGCGCCGCCGTTGTTGCCGAACACCTTCATCACCAGCACCTGCGCATCGGGTGCGGCGCCGTTCATGTGGACGCTTTCCAGCGCGGACACATAGCCGCCCTTGCCGTCGGGCAGATAGCGGTTTGCCGCGGAGATGCCGGCCACGTGCGAGCCGTGTTCGCCGGCCGTGTCGTTTTCGTGGGTGACGTCCAGATCGGTGTCAACATAGCTGTAAGCAAAGGCGATTTTGCCGGTGCGGTACAGCTGCGCGGCGGTCATGCCGTCCGCCACATGCAGCTGGTCTCTCTTTGCTGCAATTTCGTCCTCGTCCAGCAGGTCCAGCGAAGCGATGTAGGCCTCTTCCGTCATATTCAGCCGTTTGGCGTTCTGCTGAAGGGCATATTCGTATGCGCCTGCGTCAAAGGACTGATGATCCGTGTCCAGGCCGGTGTCGATGATGGCAATGCGCATGCCGGCGCCGGTATAACCGGTGGCCCAGGCAGTGGTGGTGCCCGTCATGCCGGTGGAAATCTCCATATTCGGCTCGGCGGGGTCGGCCGAGTAGACTGCCGGCTCGTACTGCTGCTCGAGAATGACGTCCTTCACGCCGGGCAGCTGCCTGATCTGCGCAATCTGGCCATACTCCACGTTGGCCGAGATGATGTTGGCCACCAGGGTCAGGTTCCAGACCACGTCCAGCTTCTGGCTGCCCAGCACCCGGGACGAAATCTGCCGGATCACTTCGTCCTGCCGGCGCTGCAGCGTCTCGCGATAGGCGGCGGCATCGCGGCTCTCGGCCAGCGTACCGTTGGCCGCCTCGTCGGTAAAGGTCTCCAGGGTGGAGGCGTCTTCCAGGATGATGGACGCACGAACCACGTCGTGAACGCTGTAGACGGCGTCGGCGGAGCCTTCGTCCTGTTCAATGGTGCTCTCCTGCGTCAGATCAGAGCGAAGAGACGAGGGAAGCACGTCGTTGGCAACCTGCTTGAACGCAACATTTGCTTCCGTGCCGGCTGCCAGCATGGACGGGGTGGTCAGGCCCAGCGTCATAACCACAGCCAGCAGCATTGCAAGCAGGCGTGTGCCGGAATGCTTTTTCATGGTATTCCTCCTTATTGTATCGGTAAGCGACAAAGCACGGGCGGCCCGGCATGGCAGCGCGGACTTTGATTACGGCAATTATACCACAAGGCGGGATGATTGCAATTGGTTTCATCGGAAATATGCCGGGAAACCCGGCAGTGATTTTCACAAAAAAACAAGCTGAAATCCAGCGGATTTCGGCTTGTTTTGTGCGCGGTTCAGTTGTCCTGCTGCGGGATGGCGGCGTCGTATCTGTGCCAGAAATCCAGCGCCATGGCCTCGTATTTGTCTGGCTCGACATAGTAGCTCATGCCGTGATCCGCCCCTGGCACGATCAGCAGCTGCTTGGGTGCGGCGCAGGCGGCATAGTTTTCGCAGGTCATCTCCACGGGGACGAAATGATCGTTGGCACCGTGGACCAGCATCACCGGGATGTGGGTGACCTTCATGGCGTCGATGGTGGAATAGTCATCAGAGCCAACCAGAATCTTCTGCCTGCAGAGGGCGTCGGCAATGGCGCCGCGCAGGCCGAAGGCAATGTGCAGATTGTTGCGGGCAATGTGCTTCCAGATGGCGTTGGGCGAGGTAAAGCCGCAGTCGGCCATGATGCCGTGCACGTTGGGCGGCAGCGCCAGCCCAGCGGCCATCAGCACGGTGGTGGCGCCCATGGAGACGCCGGCCAGATAGATGGGCAGCGTGTCGCCCACGCGGCTGATGACCCAGTTGACCCAGTCGAGGCAGTCGAAGCGCTCGGTCAGGCCAAAGCCCATGTATTCGCCGCCGCTGCTGTTCTGGCCGCGCTGCTCGACATACAGCACGCTGCAGTTGTGCTGATACCAGAAGTCGGCGACCATGCCAAAGTCCTTATACCAGGCCGAACGCCAGCCGTGGAACGCAATCACCACGCGCTGGGGGTGTTCGCAGGGAATATAGTGCCCCACCAGCGTTTCGCCGTCATGGCTGGTGATCTGCACGGTTTCGTTCTCCCGGCTGAGCAGGCGTGCGGCGGCCTTGTCCAGCTCCTTGAGAAAGTCGTTGTCCACTGCCGAGCCGGCAATCAGCCGGTCGGCTTTCTGCATGGCCTTGGGCATGTCGCGGTCCAGGGCGGTGTTGACCAGATAGCGGGTGGTCACATAGGCCGAGAGAGCGGCCGCTGCGGCGGTGCCGGCGGCAAGACCGGCGTAGGCTGCAATTTTTTTCGCGGTTTGCTTCATGCTTGTACATCCTTCCTGTCCGGGTCGTCCGGATGGGCCTCGGCCTGCATCCGGGCAACCGTTTCGTTATAAAACACGTTCAGCTTTCCGATATAGCCGCTCTTCCAGGGCTTGTTCCGCCCGCAGTAGTGGATGATCACGGCGTTTTGCCGGACATAGTCCAGGTCCATCCGGTCGCCGCTCTGCCGGTGAAACAGAAACAGCCGCTCGGTCATGTTATACCGGCAGGGATCCAGTGGGATAATCCTCTCGCCGTACAGGCCGCTGATGATGTCCTGATCAGGCAGCATCAGCTTGCCCTTGTGGGCGCGGATATAGTCGAACACGGCGCGAAAGTCCTGCTCCTGCCGCAGCTGGCGGAGGTTGAGCAGCATGACGCCGGAGTTGATATAGGGCATCTGCTCGTCCATGTCCAGCCGCAGCTCGTTGAAAAAGTGCAGCAGGTTGCCGATGTGGGATGCGGCGGCAAAAAACGCCGTACCCATGGGCATGTCATACAGCGGACGGATGGGCTTGTTGACAATCAGATCCGGATCCAGATATAAGACCCGATCCAGATCCTGCGGCAGGTATTTGGCGGCAAAAATGCGGTAGTAAATCGCCCGGGGATAGCGGTCGGTGGTGGGCGCTCCGGCCAGCTGGCTCTCATCAATCCGGATCGGATGCAGCGTGCCGCGCCCGGCCAGCTGTCGCTCGACCAGCTGCACGTCGTCCGGCAGCAGCGCGTCGTGAAGCAGATAAACTTCAAATTGCTCGCCGGGGTTGCTGTACAGCAGCGAGTGGAGCATCACGCAGAAGCAGGGAATATAGTTCCGGTCCAACGTGGCCAGAATGCAGATGGGGGCGTGGGACATGGCTTGTCTCCTTTCTGTCGGCGGGCTGCGCCGTTACCAGAGGGTGTAGCGGTGGCTGAAGGCCAGAACCACGCTCTCAACGCCCAGCAGCACCAGATAAACTGCCACCACATAGCCGATGGCCCGCATGGTCATAAACGACAGCACCGGGCGGAACAGCATCAGAAAGCCCAGCACCACGCCAATGGCG
>CACXCV010000112.1 GCA_902766215.1 Oscillospiraceae bacterium | reverse complement strand
GGCGGCAGCGCGCCGCAGACGCCGCCCGCCCCCCCGGCCAACCGGGAATAACTGCGGCGGCGATGTGAAGGAGCAAAACCATGACAAACCTTTGGGAGCAGACCTACCGGCTGCGCACCGGCGACTTTGACAGCCGCCGCCGCCTGCAGCCGGCGGCAATTCTGGACCTGTTTCAGGATGTGGCCGGCGAGCACGCCGCGTCGCTGGGGATGGGCTATGACGACATGATTCGGCGGGGCATGCTGTGGGTGGTGCTGCGCGTGGCCTTTGAGCAGCTGGGCCAGCCGGCGCTGTTCGACACGGTGCATGTGCGCACCTGGCCGCATCCGCCGGGCGCGGTGGACTTTGTCCGTGACTATGAGCTGCTGGCACAGGACGGCACGCCGCTGGTGCGCGGCACGTCCCAGTGGGCTGTGATCGGCGCGGAGGACCGCAAGCTGGTTGCCGCCAGGCGGGTAGACTTTCCTGCGGCGGGCGTGCGGGACGCGCATCTGTTTCCCGAGCGGCTGCGGGCGCTGCGGCCCGCGGCGGAGGGACGGCTGGCGCAGACGCTGCGCAGCCCCGTGACCGACGTGGATCTCAATGGCCACGTGAACAACGCCCGCTATGCCAACTATGTGATGGACGCGCTGCGGCCGGCACAGCCGCTGCGCCGCTTTCAGCTGGATTATCACCACGAGGTGCGGCCGGACACGCCGCTGCGGCTGTATACCGTCTGCGAGGGCGGCGCAATGCAGTGCCGGGGCGATGACGAGGCCGGCACCCGGATGTTTACCGCCGAGATTGTCTGCGCCGGGGAGGAGGAGAACCATGGCCAATAAAAACCGCTGGGGCAGCGTGAGCGGCCTGGCTGTGATGGGCGCCATCGCCATGCTGACCGGGGCCGCGGTGCGCCGCCTGCTGCGTCATCAGCAGCAGACCCCGCTGGACGAAACGCCCGACCTCGCGCTGGAGCGGGAGGCGCTGGAGAACACGCCGGAGCCCCAGCCTGACCCCTGGCCTGTGCCGGAGGCCGGCCAGCCGGAGGACGCATCGCCCCGGCCGTCCGGCGAATGACGCTGTCCTGAATCAACGCAGCCCCCGGGCCAGGCTCAGGGTAAAGGTAAAGGTGGTCAGGCCGTCGGCGCTGGTGACGGTAATGTCCTCGCCGTGGGCGGCCAGGATGGTCTTGACCAGATACAGGCCCAGGCCCATGCCCTCCTTGTCCATGCCGCGGCTGTGGTCGCCCTTGTGGAAGCGGTCGAAGATCAGCCCCAGCTCCTCCGGCGGGATGGTGGGCCCCACGTTCTGCACGCTGATCACCGCCTTGCCGCCGGTGGGCTTTACCGTCAGGGTCAGCGGCGCGCCGATCGAGGAGAACTTTACCGCGTTTTCCAGCAGGTTGTACACCACCTGGGTGATGTTGTCCGGGTCGCCCATGACATAGACGGCTTTGTCCGGCACCTGAAACTGCACCTGCAGCTCACGGGCGGAGATCTTCTGCTCAAAGGTGATCAGCACGCGGCTCATCAGCTCGCAGATATCAAACTTCTGCTTCTGAATCTGGGCCGACTGCAGGCGCGAGATCTCCAGCATGCTGCGCACCAGGCGGCTGAGCCGCCGCACCTCGTCCGAGACCGACTTCATATACTTGGGGTGCAGCTCGGGCGGGATTGTGCCGTCCAGCATGCCGTCCATAAAGCCGGCGATGGTGGTCATGGGGGTCTTCAGCTCGTGGGAAACGTTGGCCACAAAGTCGCGCCGCAGGTTTTCCGACTGCTCCAGCGAGCTGGCCATGTTGTTAAAGGCGGTTTCCAGCTCGGCCATCTCGGCAGTGGTGTTGCTGGGCGAGACGCGCACCGAAAGCTCGCCCCGGGCAAAGCGCCGCGCCGCGTTGGCAATGGCCTTTACCGGGCGGGACTGCCGCTGGGCCAGCATCGAGCTGAGCAGAATGGCCACCAGCAGGATCAGCAGCGCCGTGTAGATAAAGATGCTCATCATCCGCCGCAGCAGCTGGTGCGTGTCCAGCGTGGGCACGGAGACAATGATGGTGCCCAGCTTTTCGCCGGTGCTGCGGGAATACAGCGGCCGCAGCAGGATATAGCGCTGCTCGTCGTACAGGCCGTTGAGCGTGCCGGTGGCGCCGGTGCCTTCGTCGGGGATGCTGTCCAGCAGCTCCGGCGAGCCGGTCAGCCCCAGATGGGGGCAGGGAAACTGCTTGCACGAGCAGAGAATCACCGTGCCGCTGTCGTCGCAGATGACCGCGTCGGTGCCCGAGACCTCGCTGGCAAAGGTCAGGCTGATGCGCAGGTCCTGGATGTTTTCCAGCTTGCCCATGGTGGAATAGGCCGAGGCCAGGTTGGCCACGGCCTCGGCCGTGGTGCGCAGCGACTCGCCGTTGATGCGCACCAGATAGTTGAACAGGACGCCCACAAACAGCGCCCCCAGCAGGACAAAGCTCAGCAGCAGCTGGCCGGCCGTCAGAATCAGCTGGCGGCCAAAATAGGTATGCAGCCGCGGCTGGCGGGGTTGGTGCGGCTGGCGCTCCTGTATGCGCCGGCGCAGCTCATTGAAGCACTTCAAATTTATACCCCACGCCCCAGACCGTTTTCAGCGACCACTTGTCCGATACGTTTTCCAGCTTTTCGCGCAGACGCTTCACATGGACGTCAACGGTGCGCGAATCACCGAAATAGTCAAAGCCCCACACCTCGTCCAGCAGCTGGTTGCGCGTATAGACCCGATTGGGCGTCGAGGCCAGGTGATACAGCAGCTCCATCTCCTTGGGCGGCGTGTCGATGCGCTTGCCGTCGACAATCAGCTCAAAGGCGTCCAGGTCGATGATCAGCTTGTCAAACACCAGGCGATGGCTGGCCTTTTCGCCGGGGGCCGACCGGCGCAGCACGGCCTCGATCCGCGCCAGCACCTCTTTCATCTCAAAGGGCTTGGTAATGTAGTCGTCGGCGCCCATTTTCAGGCCGGAAACCTTGTCGCCGGTCTCGCCCTTGGCCGTGAGCATGATGATGGGCGTGGTGTCGCCGCTCTCGCGGATGCTGCGGCAGACCTCGCGCCCGTCCATGACGGGCAGCATCAGGTCCAGCAGCACCAGATCCGGCTTGTTTTCACGGTATTTCTGCAGGCCCGTACCGCCGTCCCCGGCGGTGATGGTGGCATAGCCCTCTTTTTCCAGATAGAGCATCAGCAGCTCGGCAATGTTTTCATCGTCTTCCACGATCAGGACTGTTCTTGGCATATGATGTCCTCCCCTGTGCGGATGGCTCCGCAGTATACAAAATAATTATACCACAGTTTTGCCCGGATGGATGAATGGTTTGTGAAATATCCGCTTCCGGACGGGCATATGGTACAGCAGGCGCGCCCCGGCGCGCAAAGGACAGGGAGGAATGCTCATGCAGCCGCGATATTATCACACCCGCCCCACCCGCACCCCGCCGCGGCGCAGTTCGCTGCCGCTGCGCCTGGGCCTGAGTCTGAGCCTGGCCGCGCTGGCACTGGCGATTCATCACTGGCGGCCGGCGCTGCTGGAGCCGCTGCGCAGTCAGCTGCTGGCCAACACCGGCGAGGTGGCCGAGGCCTTTGCCCGCTTTACCGACGCCGTGGGCGGCGGTGAGCCGGTGGTGGAGGCATGGGGTGAGCTGCGCGCCGGCCTGGCCGAGGAGCTGGCGCCGCTGGCCGGCAGCCTGACGCAGCCGTGAGGCTGCGGCTGTCCGTTCAGCCGGGCTTTGCGGCGGTGTGCTGCCTGCTGCTGGCGCTGGACGCCTCGCTGCCCTGGCTGCTGCTGCTCACCGTGGCGGTGCACGAGCTGGGGCACCTGCTGGCGCTGCAATGCCTGGGGACCGACGAGGCGGCGCTGGAGCTGGGGTTGGGCGGCGGCGTGATCGACTGCGCGCCGCTGCCGCCTGGCGCGCTGGCCATCACGGCCCTGGCCGGGCCGCTGGCCAACCTGCTCTGGGCGGGGCTGATGTTTTTCCCCGCGCCGCAGGCCGCGCTGCTGAGCCTGGGGACGGCCGCCTTCAACCTGCTGCCCGTGCCGCCGCTGGACGGCGGCACAGCGCTACGGGCAGTGGCCGGGCCGCGGGCGATGGCCCCGGCGGCGGTGCTTGCGGCCGGGGCGATGCTGGCGCTGGCACTGGCCCTGCGGCCGCGGCTGGGGCTGTGGCCGTTGCTGCTGTGCCTGTGGGCGCTGTGCCGGGCGGGGCTGGAAAACAGACTTGTCAAACGCCGCCGGACGGGGTAGAATAGGGGAAGACTGCACGAAAAGAGTGATGAAATTGACAAGCAAGCTGGAGCGCATCCTGCCCCGGGTGCAAAAGCCTGCCCGCTATACCGGCGGCGAATACGGCCAGATCCTCAAGGACAAGAGCCGGATTGAGGTGCGGGTTGCGTTCTGTTTTCCTGATACATATGAGATCGGCATGTCCAACCTGGGGCTGCGGATCCTCTACGGCACCATGAACCAGCCGGACTGGTGCTGGTGCGAGCGGTCCTTTACCCCCTGGGGCGACATGGACGAGCAGATGACGGCGGCGGGCCTGCCGCTGTACGCGCTGGAGAGCGGCGACCCGCTGGCAGAGTTCGACCTGCTGGCCTTCTCCCTGGGCTATGAGATGAGCTATACCAGCATGCTGCACATGCTGCAGCTGGCCGGCATCCCCCTGCGCAGCGAGCAGCGCCATGGGCTGAACCAGATGGTTTTTGCCGGCGGCACCTGCACCTGCAACCCCGAACCGCTGGCCCCCTTTGTCGACTTTTTTGTCATTGGCGAGGGCGAGGAGCTGAACACCGAGGTGCTGACGCTCTATCGGCAGGCCAAGGCCGAGGGCTGGGACAAGACCCGCTTTCTCGAGGCGGCCTGCCGGATTCCCGGCGTGTATGTCCCCGCGTTTTACGACGTGCGCTACGGCGCCGACGGCACGATCGTCTCGGTCACGCCCAGCCACGGCGCGCCCCAGCGGGTGCAGAAGCGCATTGTGCAGGATTTTGATCAGGCGTACTTCCCCGCGCACACCATCATCCCCTCCACCGAGGTGATTTATGACCGCACCACGCTGGAGCTGTTCCGCGGCTGCATCCGCGGCTGCCGCTTCTGTCAGGCGGGCTTTACCTATCGCCCCATCCGCGCCCGCCGGCCCGAAACGCTGGTGCAGCAGGCCATCACGGCGCTGGAGTGCTCGGGCTATCAGGAGATGACGCTCTCCAGCCTGTCCACCTCGGACTATAAGCCCCTGGCCGAGCTGATGACCCGGCTGCTGGACTATTGCGACCCGCGGAAGATCAACCTCTCGCTGCCATCGCTGCGGGCGGACAACTTCCCCGAGGAGCTGGCCGAGCGGCTGAAGGCCGTGCGCATGAGCAGCCTGACCTTTGCCCCCGAGGCGGGGACCCAGCGTCTGCGCGACGTGATCAACAAAAACCTGACCGAGGACGAGATCCTTACTACCTGCCAGACCGCCTTCTCCGGCGGCTGGAACGCAGTCAAGCTCTATTTCATGCTGGGCCTGCCCACCGAGACCGACGAGGACGTGCTGGGCATTGCCGAGCTGGCCAAAAAGGTGCTGCACACCTGGCGCACCTATGGCAGCAACAAAAAGCGCGGCGTGCGCATCACGGTGTCCACGTCGTACTTTGTCCCCAAGCCGGACACGCCCTTCCAGTGGCAGGCGCAGATTTCGCCGGAAGAGTTCACCCGCCGCCAGCGCCTGCTGCGCGAAGCCATCGATTCGAAGGCCATCACCTATAACTGGCACGAGCCGGACGTGAGCTATCTTGAGGCGGTGCTGGCCCGCGGTGATCGCCGCGTGGCCCCCGTGCTGGAATATGTGGCGCAGCACGGCGGCAAGCTGGACAGCTGGAGCGAATATTTTGATAACCAGCGCTGGATGGACGCGCTGGCCGCCTGCGGGGTGGACCCGGACTATTATGCCGCGCGCGACTGGGGCGAGGACGAGATTCTGCCCTGGGACGTGATCGACGTGGGCATCCGCAAGAGCTTTCTGCTGCGTGAGCGCCGCCGCGCCCACGAGGGCGTGACCAGCCCCGACTGCCGCCATCAGTGCGGCGGCTGCGGCGCAAGCTGCCTGCTGAGGGAGGGAACGTGCGATGCATAGACTGCTGTATGAAAAGACGGGCAACGCCCGCTGGATTTCCCAACTGGACATGATCCGCCTGTTCCAGCGCGCCTTCCTGCGCGCGGGCATCGCCATCAAGCACTCCGAGGGCTATCATCCCCATGCCTACGTGTCCATTGCGCTGCCGCTGCCCGTGGGGCAGGAGAGCCGCTGCGAGCTGCTGGACTTTGCTGCTGTGGACGGCACGCCCCTGAGTGGGATCCCTGCCCGGCTCAACCCTGTGCTGCCCGAGGGGCTGCGGGCGCTGGACTGCTTTGAAAGCAGCCGCAAGATCCGCGACCTGGCGCTGCTGCGGGCGCAGATTACGCTGGAATATGACCACGGCGCGCCTGCGCCGGAGCAGGTGGCCGCACTGTTTGCCCAGCCGGCGCTTCTGGTGGAGAAAAAAACCAAAAACGGCCCGGCCCAGGTGGACATCCGCCCGCTGATCCGCGAGCTGACGGTGCAGCCCTGCGCCGACGGCCTGCTGCTGCAGGCGCTGCTCTGCGCCCAGAACCCCGGCCTGAACCCCGAGCTGCTGACCGCGGCGCTGCGCGCGCACCTGCCCGCCTGCGCCCCGGACTTTGCCCGGGTGATGCGGCTGGAGGTCCTCGACGCGGCGGGCGAGCCCTTCCGCTGAAGGGGATTGTTTACAGGAGGTTTACACTCCGTTCAACACTTGTCCCAATCCGCTTTGTATACTGAACCCAACCCAATGAGGTGACGACATGACACAGGAACCGCACTCCATCCCGGACGAAGCACGGTCCGCGGACGCGGATCTGACGAGCGCGCCGGACACGCTGCTGGACGAGACGCCGGAAGATTTGCCTGGCGAACCGGACAACATGCCCGACACACTGCCGGACGAACCGTCGGAAGCTTTGCCCGGCGAAGCGCCGGAAGTGCAGCCGCGCCGGAAGCACAGGCGGCACAGGGGCCTGTTTTTTGGCCTGGGGCTGCTGCTGGCGCTGTCGCTGGCGGCGGTGCTGCTGCTGCGGGTGCTGAGCTTTTCGGCCCAGTGGAAGGACGGCCGCCTGGTGGTCACCTTCTTTGGCGCGGATTCGGACTATGTCTCCGGCGCGGTGAACGAGGCGGCAGACTCTGCCCCCGCTCAGCCGGAGCAAACGCTTCCGCGCGCCGCAACCGGCACCGGCGTGACCATGACGCTGACCGACGCGCCGGCCGAGCCCATGACCCTGCAGGCGCTGTATCGGGCCGTCAGCCCCAGCGTGGTGTCGGTGCTGTCCACCGTAGAGGGGCAGACCGGCTCCGGCTCCGGCATTATCATGACCGGCGACGGCTATGTGCTGACCAACCACCATGTGATCAGCGGCGCCACGGCCGTGCGGGTGGAAACCGCCGGCGGCGAAGCGTATGACGCGGCGCTGGTGGGCAGCGACGCCTTCAGCGACCTTGCCGTGCTGAAAATCGAGGCCGAGGGCCTTCCTGCCGCAGTGTTCGGCTCCTCAGCCGGGCTGCAGGTGGGCGACCAGGTGGCCGCCATCGGCGATCCCATGGGCGTGGAGCTGCGCGGTACCATGACCAACGGCATCATTTCTGCCATCAACCGCGACATTGTGGTGGAGGATCGCAGCATGACGCTGCTGCAGACCAACGCCGCCCTGAACAACGGCAACTCCGGCGGCCCGCTCATCGACCAGTATGGCCGGGTGATCGGCATCAACACCATGAAGCTCTCCTCGCGCTATGTCAGCCTCGAGGGGCTGGGGTTCGCCATCCCCACCGACGTGGCCAAGCCGCTGGTGGACGAGCTGATTGCCCGGGGCTATGTCGCCGGGCGGCCGGCGCTGGGCATTACGGCCACCGCCGTGGCGGCGCAGACCTCCACCTTTTACAACATCCCCGCCGGGATCTATATCAACAGCGTGGATGTCAATTCTGACGCGGCGCGGCAGGGCCTGCTGGCAGGCGACATCATCACCGCCATTGAGGACACGCCGGTGCTGACGCTGGACGAGCTGAACACCGTGAAAAACCGCTTCCGCGCGGGCGACACCGTGCGCCTGACCATCTGGCGCGACGGCGAGACGCTGCAAGTCGGCGTGACGCTCATCGACCGCGCACAATAAATGCAGCCGCAGAGAACGGCTCTCATCCAGACCGCTTTTTTGCATTCCTATTCCTCCCTCTCTTTCTTAAGCGCCCGGGGCCGCG
>CACXCV010000111.1 GCA_902766215.1 Oscillospiraceae bacterium | reverse complement strand
GCCCGCGAGGGCTATGTGGCCGTGGCGCTCAGCTGGGTGGTCATCTCCCTGGCCGGCGCGGTGCCCTTCACCGTATCGGGCGTGATTCCCAACTATCTCGACGCCGTGTTTGAGACCGTCTCCGGCTTTACCACCACCGGCGCAAGCATTGTCCCCGCGGTGGAGGAGCTGCCAAAATGCATGCTTTTCTGGCGCAGCTTCACCCATCTGCTGGGCGGCATGGGCGTGCTGGTGTTCATGCTGGCGCTGGTGCCGCTGACGGGCGGCGACACCATCTTCCTCCTCCGGGCCGAAAGCCCCGGCCCCTCGGTCAGCAAGGTGGTGCCCCGGATGCGCACCACCGCCGCCATCCTCTATGCCATCTATCTGGGCATGACGCTGCTGGAGATACTGCTGCTGCTGGCGGGCGGGATGCCCCTGTTCGACAGCATCTGCCACGCCTTCGGCACGGCGGGTACCGGCGGCTTCGGCGTCAAAAACGATTCGCTGGCCGGCTACAGCACCTATCTGCAGGGCGTAATCTCCGTATTTATGCTGCTGTTCGGCATCAACTTCAACTTTTACGTGTTTCTGCTGATGCGGCGGCTGAAAACCGCCCTGCGCATCAGCGAGGTGTGGGTCTATCTGGGGATTGTCGCCTCGGCAGTGCTGATCATCACCGTCAACATCCTGCCCCAGTCCGCCGGCGTGTTCCCCGCCTTTCACCATGCGCTGTTTTCCGTCAGCTCGATCATCACCACCACTGGCTACGCCACGGCGGACTTTAACCTCTGGCCGGAGCTGAGCCGCATTCTGCTGGTCATCCTGATGCTGGTGGGCGCCTGCGCCGGCTCCACCGGCGGCGGGATGAAGGTTTCGCGCATTATGATCCTGATCAAGTCCTGCCGCTGCGAGGTCAGCCGCCTGCTGCACCCCCGCGAGGTCAAGGTCATGACCATGGACGGCAAGCGTGTGCCCGATGGCACAGTGCGCGGCGTGCAGGCCTATTGCACGGCCTATCTGCTGATTACCGTCGGCTCGATTCTGCTGGTGGCGCTGGACAACTTTGACTTTACCACCACCGTCACCGCCGTGATCGCCACGCTGAACAACATCGGCCCCGGCCTGGGCATGGCCGG
Source organism: Oscillospiraceae bacterium (assembly GCA_902766215.1). GTDB lineage: Bacteria > Bacillota > Clostridia > Oscillospirales > Oscillospiraceae > RUG11142. The sequence goes on along the minus strand of CACXCV010000111.1, from coordinate 13,438 downwards.
CCCGGCGGGCGGCTTTGCCGCCTTCTCCCCGCTGGCCAAGGTCGTGATGACGCTGGACATGCTCTTTGGGCGGCTGGAGCTGTTTCCGCTGCTGATCCTGCTTTCGCCCAGGACCTGGCGCCGCGGCGCCTGATTGGAGGTTTCACATGCAACTGTATGACGCCATTTTCATCCGCAAGTCGGTCCGCAGCTTCGAGTCAGCGCCCCTGGACCAGTCGGTTCTTGACGGGCTGGTGGATTTTCTCTCCGAGCTGGAGGCGCCTCAGGGCGAAATCGACTGGGACTTTGACATCCTCAGCTATGACGACATCACACCCATCCTGGCCGGGCCGCCCAAGCTGCTGGCGCCGCACTTTCTGGTGCTGCGCTCACAGAAGGTAAAGGGCTGCCTGCAAAACTGCGGCTGGCTGGGCGAAATGGCCGTGCTCTGGCTGACGGCGCAGGGCGTGGGCACCTGCTGGCAGGGCGGGCTGGAGTGCCAGCACGACTTTGACGGCGTGCTGCCCTATATCGTCGCCATCGGCTTTGGCCGTCCGGCCGAGCCGATGCGCGCCTGCGCCGAGGATTTTGACCGCAAGGCGCTGGGCCGCCTGGCCCTGGGCGACACCAAAGGTCCGCTGCGCCCCCTGCTGGAGGCCGCACGCCTGGCACCCAGCAGCATGGGCATGCAGCCCATCCGCTATATCGTGGCCGGCAACCGCATCCATCTCTATCGCAAAAAGCCCCTGCTGCCCATGCCGCAGCTGAGCTACAGCCAGTGCATCGACGCCGGCGCCGCCGCGGCGCATCTCTGCGCCGCCGGAAAGGCCCAGGGCTATGACGTGCTGCTGGAGCGGCTGGAGCCGGCCCCCGAATACAAAAAGAACATGCTGTATCAAATGACCGCCCGCTGCATCCGCAGCGAGGGCTGAACAGAAAGGAAGACGTTTTCATGATTGCAATCGCCTGTGACCACGGCGGCTATACGCTCAAGCAGACCGTCATTGCCCACCTGACCGAGCAGGGCTATGAAGTAAAGGACTTTGGCTGCAACAGTCTGGACAGCTGCGACTATCCCGACTTTGGCATTCCGGCAGCACAGGCCGTGGCTGGCGGCAGCTGCGAGAAGGGGATTCTCATCTGCACCACCGGCATCGGCATGTGCATCACCGCCAACAAGGTGCGCGGCATCCGCTGCGCCCTGTGCGGCGACACCGTCAGCGCCTCGCTGACCCGCCAGCACAACGACACCAACATGCTGGCCATCGGCGCGGGCATCACCGGGCCGAATCTGGCCCTGGCCATTGTCGACACATGGCTGAACACCGCGTTTGTCGGCGGGCGGCACCAGCGCCGCATCGACAAGTTTATGAAGCTGGAGGAGCAGCCGTGAGTGCCAGTCCCGTCACGGCCGACCGGCTGGAGCGGGCGCTAGCCGGCTGGCACGCTGCCAGCCCCGGCACCATGATGGAGCATCTGCCCCTGTCGCTGGCCGGCTGCCGCCCCGAAACCAACACCGCCCTGCTGCGCTTTGACCCGATGCCGGGCTGGATGAGCAACACCTTCGGCGCCATGCACGGCGGCCTGGTGGCCACGCTGCTGGACTCGGCCATGGGCCTGCACGCCTTCGCCGCCACCGGCGACGAGCACACGCCCACGGTGGACCTGCAGGTGTCCTATCTGCGGCCCACGCCCCTGGGTGCGCCTCTGGTGGCAGAGAGCCAGATTGTCCACCAGGGCCGCTCGCTGATTTTTATCCGCGCCACGCTCCGTGCCGAGGGCGACGACCGCCCCTGCGCCACCGCCTCAGGGACCTATTTTAACGCCGGGCAGAAATAACGTGCAGATATAAAACCCCGCGCCGCAGAGCATCTGCGGCGCGGGGTTTCCTGCTTGTTCAGCCCTGGCCGTAATAGGCGCCGGGGCCGTGCTTGCGCAAAAAGTGCTTGTTCAGCAGCTCCTGCTGCATCGAGCCGCGGTTCGGCTCGAGCATCAGGGCGTGGAAGTCCATAAACGCGACCTCCTCCAGCACGACGGCATTGTGTACGGCGTCGGCCGGGCTGGTGCCCCAGGCAAAGGGGCCGTGGCTCTGCACCAGCACTGCCGGGACATTGGCCGGGTCGATGTGCTGGGTCTGGAAGGTCTCGATGATGACCTTGCCGGTCTCGGCCTCATAGGCGCCGGCAATCTCCTCGGGCGTCATCAGACGGGTGCAGGGGATGGTGCCGTAGAAATAGTCGCCCTGGGTGGTGCCCATGGCGGGGATGTCGCGGCCGGCCTGGGCAAAGCTGGTAGCCCAGCGGGAATGCGTGTGCACCACGCCGCCCAGCGTGGGGAAGGCCTTGTACAGGGCCACGTGGGTGGCCGTGTCGCTGGAGGGCTTCCACTTGCCCTCCACGCGGTTGCCGTCCAGATCGACCACCACCATATCCTCGGGCGACATGCCGTCATAGTCCACGCCCGAGGGCTTGATCACCACCAGGCCCTGCTCGCGGTCGATGCCGGAGACGTTGCCCCAGGTGAAGGTAACCAGATCGTGTTTCGGCAGCAGCAGGTTTGCCTCGCATACTGCGGCTTTGAGTGCTTCAAGCATAAAACTGCCTCCTTATTCTGTGCTTGGACAGGCCCGCGGCGCGCCGGCGCCGCCATAGCCCCCTTCGTCCTCCGGTGTACACGCCGGAAACGGGCGCTCCCCCCCGGCAAGTCCATTGGTATAGTTCATTCTGCCCGCCATGATGGGTCCGGCCGGAGCGCCTCATGCCGTAGTATATCGCAGAAAAGTAAAAAGATCAAGGCATTGGCCTGGATAAACGATTGATTTTTTGGAAAGAATCCGCTATGATAAAAATGTAACCTTCCTGCAAAAAACTGTACCTATCGATAGAGAGGAATGTCCGCCGTGAAAAAATACATGCACATTGCGCAGACACTGGAGGAAGAGATCTGCGCCGGGCGCTGGGCCGTGGGCGAGCGCCTGCCCATCGAGCCGGAACTGTGCGCCCGGTTTGACGTGGCGCGCCAGACGCTGCGGCAGGCCGTGGGCGTTCTGGAAGAGCAGGGCCTAGTGGAGCGGCTGCAGGGCAGCGGCACCTATGTGCGGGCCACCATTCCCGCGCAGAAAAAGCGACAGACGGTCTGCGTGATGACCACCTATCTGGATGAGTATATCTTTCCGGAGATCATCTCCGGCGCGGAGGAGGTGCTGACGGCCGGGGGCTATAACATGCTCATGCGCCTGACGCGCAACCGCATCAGCACCGAGCGGCAGAACCTGCTGGAGCTGCAGAGCAGCGACTGCTCGGGCCTGATCATCGAGGGCACCAAAACCGCGCTGTACAACCCCAACAACGCCATCTATCAGACCCTGGCCGGCACGCCGGTGGTGTTTATCAACGGCTGGAGCCGCGAGCTGACCGGCGTGAGCTATGTGGCGGCGGACGACTATCAGGGCGCCCGCAGCGTGACGGAATATCTCATCTCCCGGGGCCACACCAAAATTGCCGGCATCTTCAAGCACGACGACGTGCAGGGGCTGAAGCGGCACCAGGGCTATGTCGATGCGCTGATGGCCGCGGGCCTGCCCATGGAGGAGGAGAGCTGGCGCTGGTTTGCCACCGAGGACATGGAGCTGCTGTTCCAGCCGCCGCTGCTGGACTGGCTGCGGCGCTATACCGCCGTGGTGTGCTATAACGACCGGGTGGCCGTGTGGCTGATGAAGTTTGCCCGCGAGCACGGCCTGCGCGTGCCGGAGGACCTGTCCGTCACGGGCTTTGACGATTCGTCCGTGGCCGAGCTGGTGGGCCTGACCACCGTGGCGCACCCGGGGGCCGAGCTGGGCCGCACCGCTGCCAAGGTGGTGATCCAGCTGATGAAGGACCCAGAGACGCCCGTGCAGAAGCTGCTGCCCGCCCCGCTGGTCGAGCGCAGCAGCGTGCGCGACCTGCGGAAATAAAAATCCATGGAAATTACGCGCGCCTGCGGAGCATCCGCAGGCGCGCGCGGCTTTTAACGAGATATAATGCACAAATTTTTCTATTTTTTGTTTAAAACCTATTGCACATTTTTCAAGATCATGGTATTGTAAACATACCGAAGGGAACAACTGGTTAAGGAGGTGAAAAGCGAAAAATAAAAGAGTATAATGGTAACATAGGGATTATAAGGACATTTGCGAAAGCAGCAAACAAATGAAACGGTTTATTTCGTTGGTTATCATCGTTGCCCTGCTGATGCAGATGATTGTGTTGTCAACCTTTGCCCTTGAACCATCCCGCATTGACGAGGAGTGCTATACTCACTCCTCCTGTAGAGCTGTCGCTGGAATCACCCGCGCTGCCGCGTGTCCCCAATGTGGTGTGTCGGCCTATGTTACGACATGTGCGGCAGACTATCAAGGATTTGAAAGGCTCTCGCACACAAGGATTACCGGAACTTGCAATTATATTTTGTATTACAGTCATATTTTGTATATGTGCAACAGTTGTGGGTATTGGACCCTATCATCCGACCTTCATTGGTGTGATGAACAGCACGAATGTTCATTAGGTTTTTACCCAACTTGTACCGTTTCTTATGCATAAACGCCTGGCTTAATGACAGCTGAGCGATCGAGTTTATCAATTTGGCAATCGTTCGTCCCCCCGAGAAAGGATGCGGCATGAAAGCTCATTTCAGACGTTTTGCGCTTGTCCTGGCTTTGCTGCTGTTGTGCGGCTGCACGCCGGCAGTCGATCCTGTGCCCGCGCCGGACACCGCCCCGGCAGAGGATGCGCCGCAGGCCCCCGCCCCGGATACCGCGGCCGTTCCGGACAACGCTGCGGACAATCCGGCAGATTCTCCGGCTGCACCGGCGGAAAAGACTGTCCTTCGCATGGCGGTGTGGAACGACCCGCAGAACGGCACCCCGATCACCGATTTTGTCGCGGATTTCAATGCTTCGCAGGACGAAATCACCATCGAGGTGGCGCAGTATCAGCTGGACGACACCGCAGTGTCGCGCCGCGACAGTGCCGACCGGGTCTATGCATCGTTTTTCAGCGGGGATGCGCCTGACCTCTACCTGATGTACAACTTTGACGAAAACGCCATGCGCAGCGCCGGCCTGCTGGCCGACTGGTACCCCCTGATGGACGGCGACGGCAGCTTTTCCCGTGGAGACTATCAGGAGCACGTCTGGCAGGCGATGGAGCAGGGCGGCGCGCTGTACACGCTGGTGATGTCGTTTGACCTCTTCGGTCTTTGCTCTGTCAACCCGGCGCTGTGCAGCCAGCTGGGCTGGACCATGGAGGATTTTTCCGCCTGGATGGCAGAAAACGACGGGCTGATCACGCAGGAAACCGTGCTGGAGGTTCTGCTGCGCGTGGGGCTGAAGGACTTTGTCAATGAAGCGGACAACACCTGCCAGTTTGAAACCGAGGGCTTTGACCAGTGGCTGCAGCTGCTGCACGCCAGCCCGGACGAGGCTGCGACGGACGCCATGCAGCTGACGGAAAACGACTGGCCGCGAATGCTTTTCTGGTCGCAGTTCATCGGCCCATACATGTATAACCGCGACCGGCTGCGCGACGCGATGACGCTGTATTATGTGGGCGTGCCCAGTCCGGCGCAGAGCGGCCCGGCCATTGCGGTGCGGCACGGTTTTGGCCTGTCCGCCACCACAGAGCACGCCGAAGCCTGCTGGCGGTTTATCCGCTGGGCGCTTTCAGAGCAGACGCAGCAGCACTACTGCATCGAGCTGGCCCGCGGCTGTCCCATCCGCCGCGACGTGTGGGAGCAGACGCTGGACGGGGCGCTGCTGCCCGGCGACCAGGAAGGCTCGGCCTTCTACGGGCAGAAGTATGCGGCCATCGTTGACGGCGAGCGCACGGCGCTGCCCTATCCGGCGCTGAGCGAACAGGACGTGGCGCACCTGCGCATGATTGTGTCCAACGCCAGCCGCGCCGTCTTCCGTTATGACGATGTAACGGACATCGTCCGGGAGGAAATCGCGGCCTTTTTGGCCGGCGACAAAACCCGTGAGGAATGCGCCCACCTGATCCAGCAGCGTGTGAGCGTATTTCTGGCCGAGCGCCAGCAGTAAAGCCGGCGCTGCCTCATCCTTTCGGCCGTTTCGCGCGCCTGCGGAGCATCCGCAGGCGCGCGCGGCTTTTTCCGCATATACGCACGCCCGGGGCCGCGCAAGCTTGCGCGGCCCCGGGCGTGCGTATATGCGGAAAAAGCCGCGCGCGCCTGCGGATGCTCCGCAGGCGCGCGAAACGGCCGAAAGGATGAGGCAGCGCCGGCTTTACTGCTGGCGCTCGGCCAGAAATACGCTCACACGCTGCTGGATCAGGTGGGCGCATTCCTCACGGGTTTTGTCGCCGGCCAAAAAGGCCGCGATTTCCTCCCGGACGATGTCCGTTACATCGTCATAACGGAAGACGGCGCGGCTGGCGTTGGACACAATCATGCGCAGGTGCGCCACGTCCTGTTCGCTCAGCGCCGGATAGGGCAGCGCCGTGCGCTCGCCGTCAACGATGGCCGCATACTTCTGCCCGTAGAAGGCCGAGCCTTCCTGGTCGCCGGGCAGCAGCGCCCCGTCCAGCGTCTGCTCCCACACGTCGCGGCGGATGGGACAGCCGCGGGCCAGCTCGATGCAGTAGTGCTGCTGCGTCTGCTCTGAAAGCGCCCAGCGGATAAACCGCCAGCAGGCTTCGGCGTGCTCTGTGGTGGCGGACAGGCCAAAACCGTGCCGCACCGCAATGGCCGGGCCGCTCTGCGCCGGACTGGGCACGCCCACATAATACAGCGTCATCGCGTCGCGCAGCCGGTCGCGGTTATACATGTATGGGCCGATGAACTGCGACCAGAAAAGCATTCGCGGCCAGTCGTTTTCCGTCAGCTGCATGGCGTCCGTCGCAGCCTCGTCCGGGCTGGCGTGCAGCAGCTGCAGCCACTGGTCAAAGCCCTCGGTTTCAAACTGGCAGGTGTTGTCCGCTTCATTGACAAAGTCCTTCAGCCCCACGCGCAGCAGAACCTCCAGCACGGTTTCCTGCGTGATCAGCCCGTCGTTTTCTGCCATCCAGGCGGAAAAATCCTCCATGGTCCAGCCCAGCTGGCTGCACAGCGCCGGGTTGACAGAGCAAAGACCGAAGAGGTCAAACGACATCACCAGCGTGTACAGCGCGCCGCCCTGCTCCATCGCCTGCCAGACGTGCTCCTGATAGTCTCCACGGGAAAAGCTGCCGTCGCCGTCCATCAGGGGGTACCAGTCGGCCAGCAGGCCGGCGCTGCGCATGGCGTTTTCGTCAAAGTTGTACATCAGGTAGAGGTCAGGCGCATCCCCGCTGAAAAACGATGCATAGACCCGGTCGGCACTGTCGCGGCGCGACACTGCGGTGTCGTCCAGCTGATACTGCGCCACCTCGATGGTGATTTCGTCCTGCGAAGCATTGAAATCCGCGACAAAATCGGTGATCGGGGTGCCGTTCTGCGGGTCGTTCCACACCGCCATGCGAAGGACAGTCTTTTCCGCCGGTGCAGCCGGAGAATCTGCCGGATTGTCCGCAGCGTTGTCCGGAACGGCCGCGGTATCCGGGGCGGGGGCCTGCGGCGCATCCTCTGCCGGGGCGGTGTCCGGCGCGGGCACAGGATCGACTGCCGGCGTGCAGCCGCACAACAGCAGCAAAGCCAGGACAAGCGCAAAACGTCTGAAATGAGCTTTCATGCCGCATCCTTTCTCGGGGGGACGAACGATTGCCAAATTGATAAACTCGATCGCTCAGCTGTCATTAAGCCAGGCGTTTATGCATAAGAAACGGTACAAGTTGGGTAAAAACCTAATGAACATTCGTGCTGTTCATCACACCAATGAAGGTCGGATGATAGGGTCCAATACCCACAACTGTTGCACATATACAAAATATGACTGTAATACAAAATATAATTGCAAGTTCCGGTAATCCTTGTGTGCGAGAGCCTTTCAAATCCTTGATAGTCTGCCGCACATGTCGTAACATAGGCCGACACACCACATTGGGGACACGCGGCAGCGCGGGTGATTCCAGCGACAGCTCTACAGGAGGAGTGAGTATAGCACTCCTCGTCAATGCGGGATGGTTCAAGGGCAAAGGTTGACAACACAATCATCTGCATCAGCAGGGCAACGATGATAACCAACGAAATAAACCGTTTCATTTGTTTGCTGCTTTCGCAAATGTCCTTATAATCCCTATGTTACCATTATACTCTTTTATTTTTCGCTTTTCACCTCCTTAACCAGTTGTTCCCTTCGGTATGTTTACAATACCATGATCTTGAAAAATGTGCAATAGGTTTTAAACAAAAAATAGAAAAATTTGTGCATTATATCTCGTTAAAAGCCGCGCGCGCCTGCGGATGCTCCGCAGGCGCGCGTAATTTCCATGGATTTTTATTTCCGCAGGTCGCGCACGCTGCTGCGCTCGACCAGCGGGGCGGGCAGCAGCTTCTGCACGGGCGTCTCTGGGTCCTTCATCAGCTGGATCACCACCTTGGCAGCGGTGCGGCCCAGCTCGGCCCCCGGGTGCGCCACGGTGGTCAGGCCCACCAGCTCGGCCACGGACGAATCGTCAAAGCCCGTGACGGACAGGTCCTCCGGCACGCGCAGGCCGTGCTCGCGGGCAAACTTCATCAGCCACACGGCCACCCGGTCGTTATAGCACACCACGGCGGTATAGCGCCGCAGCCAGTCCAGCAGCGGCGGCTGGAACAGCAGCTCCATGTCCTCGGTGGCAAACCAGCGCCAGCTCTCCTCCTCCATGGGCAGGCCCGCGGCCATCAGCGCATCGACATAGCCCTGGTGCCGCTTCAGCCCCTGCACGTCGTCGTGCTTGAAGATGCCGGCAATTTTGGTGTGGCCCCGGGAGATGAGATATTCCGTCACGCTGCGGGCGCCCTGATAGTCGTCCGCCGCCACATAGCTCACGCCGGTCAGCTCGCGGCTCCAGCCGTTGATAAACACCACCGGCGTGCCGGCCAGGGTCTGATAGATGGCGTTGTTGGGGTTGTACAGCGCGGTTTTGGTGCCCTCGATGATCAGGCCCGAGCAGTCGCTGCTCTGCAGCTCCAGCAGGTTCTGCCGCTCGGTGCTGATGCGGTTGCGCGTCAGGCGCATGAGCATGTTATAGCCCCCGGCCGTCAGCACCTCCTCCGCGCCGGAGATGATCTCCGGAAAGATATACTCATCCAGATAGGTGGTCATCACGCAGACCGTCTGTCGCTTTTTCTGCGCGGGAATGGTGGCCCGCACATAGGTGCCGCTGCCCTGCAGCCGCTCCACTAGGCCCTGCTCTTCCAGAACGCCCACGGCCTGCCGCAGCGTCTGGCGCGCCACGTCAAACCGGGCGCACAGTTCCGGCTCGATGGGCAGGCGCTCGCCCACGGCCCAGCGCCCGGCGCAGATCTCTTCCTCCAGTGTCTGCGCAATGTGCATGTATTTTTTCACGGCGGACATTCCTCTCTATCGATAGGTACAGTTTTTTGCAGGAAGGTTACATTTTTATCATAGCGGATTCTTTCCAAAAAATCAATCGTTTATCCAGGCCAATGCCTTGATCTTTTTACTTTTCTGCGATATACTACGGCATGAGGCGCTCCGGCCGGACCCATCATGGCGGGCAGAATGAACTATACCAATGGACTTGCCGGGGGGGAGCGCCCGTTTCCGGCGTGTACACCGGAGGACGAAGGGGGCTATGGCGGCGCCGGCGCGCCGCGGGCCTGTCCAAGCACAGAATAAGGAGGCAGTTTTATGCTTGAAGCACTCAAAGCCGCAGTATGCGAGGCAAACCTGCTGCTGCCGAAACACGATCTGGTTACCTTCACCTGGGGCAACGTCTCCGGCATCGACCGCGAGCAGGGCCTGGTGGTGATCAAGCCCTCGGGCGTGGACTATGACGGCATGTCGCCCGAGGATATGGTGGTGGTCGATCTGGACGGCAACCGCGTGGAGGGCAAGTGGAAGCCCTCCAGCGACACGGCCACCCACGTGGCCCTGTACAAGGCCTTCCCCACGCTGGGCGGCGTGGTGCACACGCATTCCCGCTGGGCTACCAGCTTTGCCCAGGCCGGCCGCGACATCCCCGCCATGGGCACCACCCAGGGCGACTATTTCTACGGCACCATCCCCTGCACCCGTCTGATGACGCCCGAGGAGATTGCCGGCGCCTATGAGGCCGAGACCGGCAAGGTCATCATCGAGACCTTCCAGACCCAGCACATCGACCCGGCCAATGTCCCGGCAGTGCTGGTGCAGAGCCACGGCCCCTTTGCCTGGGGCACCAGCCCGGCCGACGCCGTACACAATGCCGTCGTGCTGGAGGAGGTCGCGTTTATGGACTTCCACGCCCTGATGCTCGAGCCGAACCGCGGCTCGATGCAGCAGGAGCTGCTGAACAAGCACTTTTTGCGCAAGCACGGCCCCGGCGCCTATTACGGCCAGGGCTGAACAAGCAGGAAACCCCGCGCCGCAGATGCTCTGCGGCGCGGGGTTTTATATCTGCACGTTATTTCTGCCCGGCGTTAAAATAGGTCCCTGAGGCGGTGGCGCAGGGGCGGTCGTCGCCCTCGGCACGGAGCGTGGCGCGGATAAAAATCAGCGAGCGGCCCTGGTGGACAATCTGGCTCTCTGCCACCAGAGGCGCACCCAGGGGCGTGGGCCGCAGATAGGACACCTGCAGGTCCACCGTGGGCGTGTGCTCGTCGCCGGTGGCGGCGAAGGCGTGCAGGCCCATGGCCGAGTCCAGCAGCGTGGCCACCAGGCCGCCGTGCATGGCGCCGAAGGTGTTGCTCATCCAGCCCGGCATCGGGTCAAAGCGCAGCAGGGCGGTGTTGGTTTCGGGGCGGCAGCCGGCCAGCGACAGGGGCAGATGCTCCATCATGGTGCCGGGGCTGGCAGCGTGCCAGCCGGCTAGCGCCCGCTCCAGCCGGTCGGCCGTGACGGGACTGGCACTCACGGCTGCTCCTCCAGCTTCATAAACTTGTCGATGCGGCGCTGGTGCCGCCCGCCGACAAACGCGGTGTTCAGCCATGTGTCGACAATGGCCAGGGCCAGATTCGGCCCGGTGATGCCCGCGCCGATGGCCAGCATGTTGGTGTCGTTGTGCTGGCGGGTCAGCGAGGCGCTGACGGTGTCGCCGCACAGGGCGCAGCGGATGCCGCGCACCTTGTTGGCGGTGATGCACATGCCGATGCCGGTGGTGCAGATGAGAATCCCCTTCTCGCAGCTGCCGCCAGCCACGGCCTGTGCTGCCGGAATGCCAAAGTCGGGATAGTCGCAGCTGTCCAGACTGTTGCAGCCAAAGTCCTTTACTTCATAGCCCTGCTCGGTCAGGTGGGCAATGACGGTCTGCTTGAGCGTATAGCCGCCGTGGTCACAGGCGATTGCAATCATGAAAACGTCTTCCTTTCTGTTCAGCCCTCGCTGCGGATGCAGCGGGCGGTCATTTGATACAGCATGTTCTTTTTGTATTCGGGGGCCGGCTCCAGCCGCTCCAGCAGCACGTCATAGCCCTGGGCCTTTCCGGCGGCGCAGAGATGCGCCGCGGCGGCGCCGGCGTCGATGCACTGGCTGTAGCTCAGCTGCGGCATGGGCAGCAGGGGCTTTTTGCGATAGAGATGGATGCGGTTGCCGGCCACGATATAGCGGATGGGCTGCATGCCCATGCTGCTGGGTGCCAGGCGTGCGGCCTCCAGCAGGGGGCGCAGCGGACCTTTGGTGTCGCCCAGGGCCAGGCGGCCCAGCGCCTTGCGGTCAAAATCCTCGGCGCAGGCGCGCATCGGCTCGGCCGGACGGCCAAAGCCGATGGCGACGATATAGGGCAGCACGCCGTCAAAGTCGTGCTGGCACTCCAGCCCGCCCTGCCAGCAGGTGCCCACGCCCTGCGCCGTCAGCCAGAGCACGGCCATTTCGCCCAGCCAGCCGCAGTTTTGCAGGCAGCCCTTTACCTTCTGTGAGCGCAGCACCAGAAAGTGCGGCGCCAGCAGCTTGGGCGGCCCGGCCAGGATGGGTGTGATGTCGTCATAGCTGAGGATGTCAAAGTCCCAGTCGATTTCGCCCTGAGGCGCCTCCAGCTCGGAGAGAAAATCCACCAGCCCGTCAAGAACCGACTGGTCCAGGGGCGCTGACTCGAAGCTGCGGACCGACTTGCGGATGAAAATGGCGTCATACAGTTGCATGTGAAACCTCCAATCAGGCGCCGCGGCGCCAGGTCCTGGGCGAAAGCAGGATCAGCAGCGGAAACAGCTCCAGCCGCCCAAAGAGCATGTCCAGCGTCATCACGACCTTGGCCAGCGGGGAGAAGGCGGCAAAGCCGCCCGCCGGGCCGGCCATGCCCAGGCCGGGGCCGATGTTGTTCAGCGTGGCGATCACGGCGGTGACGGTGGTGGTAAAGTCAAAGTTGTCCAGCGCCACCAGCAGAATCGAGCCGACGGTAATCAGCAGATAGGCCGTGCAATAGGCCTGCACGCCGCGCACTGTGCCATCGGGCACACGCTTGCCGTCCATGGTCATGACCTTGACCTCGCGGGGGTGCAGCAGGCGGCTGACCTCGCAGCGGCAGGACTTGATCAGGATCATAATGCGCGAAACCTTCATCCCGCCGCCGGTGGAGCCGGCGCAGGCGCCCACCAGCATCAGGATGACCAGCAGAATGCGGCTCAGCTCCGGCCAGAGGTTAAAGTCCGCCGTGGCGTAGCCAGTGGTGGTGATGATCGAGCTGACGGAAAACAGCGCATGGTGAAAGGCGGGGAACACGCCGGCGGACTGGGGCAGGATGTTGACGGTGATGATCAGCACTGCCGAGGCGACAATCCCCAGATAGACCCACACCTCGCTGATGCGCAGGGCGGTTTTCAGCCGCCGCATCAGCAGAAACACGTAAAAGTTGAAGTTGATGCCGAACAGCAGCATAAATACGGAGATTACGCCCTGCAGATAGGTGCTGTAGCCGGCCAGCGAATCGTTTTTGACGCCGAAGCCGCCGGTACCCGCCGTGCCGAAGGCGTGGCAGATGCTGTCGAACAGGGGCATCCCGCCCGCCAGCAGCAGCAGTATCTCCAGCAGCGTCATGCCCAGATAGATGGCATAGAGGATGGCGGCGGTGGTGCGCATCCGGGGCACCACCTTGCTGACCGAGGGGCCGGGGCTTTCGGCCCGGAGGAGGAAGATGGTGTCGCCGCCCGTCAGCGGCACCAGCGCCAGCATGAACACCAGCACGCCCATGCCGCCCAGCAGATGGGTGAAGCTGCGCCAGAAAAGCATGCATTTTGGCAGCTCCTCCACCGCGGGGACAATGCTTGCGCCGGTGGTGGTAAAGCCGGAGACGGTCTCAAACACGGCGTCGAGATAGTTGGGAATCACGCCCGATACGGTGAAGGGCACCGCGCCGGCCAGGGAGATGACCACCCAGCTGAGCGCCACGGCCACATAGCCCTCGCGGGC
>CACXCV010000110.1 GCA_902766215.1 Oscillospiraceae bacterium | reverse complement strand
TGTGGACCGCAGCGCGGGAGAAGCGGCGTGGGACGTGAAGGAATATCTGCGCACGCAGGGCGTGGCGCTGAGCGAGGCGGATCAGGCGAACTTTGCAGACTGGAACGCGTTCCGGCGGAGCAACTTCGGCCGGCTGCGGATCAGCAAGGACGGCACGCCGGTGGACGTGGCCTATGGCGAGCTGAACGGGATGCGGCCGGATCTGTTCCCGGCAGACATTGTCAACCCGGCGGATCAGCTGGAGCGCATGGCAGAGCTGGCGCTTCGTACACAGTAATGGCGGAACCAACACAGAATGCCGGAAATACGTGAGCGGCGGAGAGGCTGTCACCAGTCTCTCCACCGCTTTGTTAAATGATAATCCGCTCTGTCCGCACCGTCATTTGTAACGCAGCCAGACATTATGTATTCAACAGCGCTGCACCGGCTGAACCGACCAGATTCACATCTTTGCCGGAGACAAACCGGTAATACCGCCCCAGCTGGCCGCAGACATAGTTTTGCATATGCCGCTCGATCCGTGCGCGGTAGCCAAAGCATTTGTGGAACGTACTCCCCTCAACCACAATGCGGCAGGGCGCGGTCATCCGCCGGCCGGCATTCATCTGCTCCATCAGCGCGGCCAGATTCACCGTAACCAGCTTGGCGCCTCGTTCCAGCGCCCGGTCAATCAGCGTATACATCAACTCATGGTCGCCGTCAGTATCGCAAGCCACAGCTAACGGATTGTCTCCATAGGGGCGGCGGAGAAACGCATCGATTTCTACCATGGTCAGCGGCGGCAGTCTCCGCAGCGCATCGCTGCTGGCCGAGAACATGCCCTCTCGCGCAGCCTGTATGATGGTCTGACGGATCACCTCACCCAGGTAGACGCCGGAAATCATCTTTTCAAACAGATGATCACCCGGGTTTTCCGAAACGGCATCGACACGCCGATCGAATTCGCCCAAAGGCAGCTTGTCAAACATGCCGCTTTCCACGTTAATGATCATGCTACTCCAACCAGTTGCTTCGCCCAGCTTGACAATGCGGCTGCGGCGCTCAACATAGGCGGTGTTCGTGCCGGTGCCAAGGATAAAGCCAATCAGCCCGTCTATCTGCTCCCCTGTTTCAGGAGCCGGTCCTCCCAGAAGTGTTGCCACAGTATCATTGAGCAGGACAAACTGCAGTGGTTCCGTCACGCCCAAATCCTTCAGCGCACCGGCAATCTCCTTACAGATCATCATGCCCTCGCCGCCGGAAATGCGCACCTCTTTGCAAAACTGCACCACCCGTGCATCATGATCCGGCTGAGCCTCCGCCGGAAAGCTGAAGCAAAAACCAATCTTTTGCGACTGTTCCGCCAGCGGCTTCAGTATCCGGGTCATCTGTGTAATGAATTCGTCCTTGGTCAGCGGGCGCTGTGTGCCGGGCATCGGGCGTTGGGAAAAGCGTTCGATCTTTACGCCGTCTGCTGCAAAGGACACCAGCGCCGTGCGCAGGTTGGTTCCGCCGGCGTCCACTGCGACTGCCGTCTCCCCCAGCGGAACCGCTCCATCCGATGTCAGATAGGTTGGAATCATCATCAGCGACGATGGCTTTCCCTCCAGGCCTGCCCGCATTTCGTCGACAAAAACAGCAGTCAGCGCTGCCGTATCCACCGCATCAGGATGCTGGTTATAGCGGCGCAAAAACGCATCCACTGCATCACAATATTGCTTCATCGTGCTCCTCCGTTCCTTCTGCTCTGTTTCCAAGATTGGGCCTATTATAGCATATATTTCTCCCGTTTGCACTCATTTTTAATTTTCATCCGAAATTATTTCTTTTTCATTTTTGTTTGTTGTTCAATTTGCACGCTGCGTGTTTCCTGTTTTTTCCACGCCCCATCCATTCATATTCGTATTTGCAATTTCTATCCGGATATGATAGACTGTGTCCAATATTCTGGTGGCCTGGCATTTGACGACTCTGTTTCCTGCTGTACAAGCCGAATCGTTGGGCCGCTGCAGCCAATAATGATTCTTTGCCCTACTTTCCTTTTTTCGTTTCATTCTTCCGTGCCAAGAAAGGAGCTATTTCCATGCGGATTTCCATCACCGAAACAACGCATCCTTCACCGAAACCAGACAGCAGTCAGCTGGGCTTCGGCAGGATTTTTACCGATCACATGTTCCTCATGGACTACACCGCCGGCGCCGGCTGGCATGAGGCGCGCATCGTACCGTTTGGTCCGCTGACGCTGCACCCGGCCGCTACCGTGCTGCACTACGGAGCCGAAATTTTTGAGGGTCTGAAGGCCTACCGGCGACCCGACGGAGCCGTGCAGCTCTTTCGTCCGGTCGAGAATATTCGCCGCCTGAACCGCTCTGCTGAGCGCCTGTGCCTGCCGCGCATCGACGAGACAGACGCGCTGGAGATTCTCACAGCCTTTGTCCGTCACGAACAGGACTGGACCCCCTCTGCTCCCGGAACATCACTGTATATTCGGCCGTTTCTGTTCGGCACCGACGAAACTCTGGGCGTTCACGCAGCCAAATCCGCCATGCTGGTCATCATCGCCTCTCCTGTGGGCAGCTATTACAAAGAGGGGATCAACCCCGTAAAAATCATGATCGAGGATCAGGACGTGCGCGCTGTCCGAGGTGGCACCGGTTATGCCAAGTGCGGCGGCAACTATGCCGCAAGTACCCGCGCCAGCGAACGCGCCGAGCAGCAGGGATATTCGCAGGTGCTGTGGCTCGATGGCGTCGAGCGCCGATATATCGAAGAGGTTGGCGCCATGAACGTCATGTTCAAAATCGATGGCGAAATTGTCACGCCCGCTCTCACCGGCTCAATCTTGCCCGGCATCACTCGCATGTCCTGCATTGAATTGCTGAAGAAGGAAGGCTATCCCGTTTCTGAGCGGCTGCTGAGCGTGGACGAGCTGGCCCAGGCGCTGGAGAGCGGCCGGCTTGAAGAGGCATGGGGCTGCGGCACAGCCGCAGTCATCTCCCCCATCGGTGAGCTGTGCTATCAAGGAATAAAATACCCTGTCTCCGGCGGCGCGATTGGCCCCGTAACCCAGTATCTGTACGACACGCTGACGGGTATCCAGTGGGGCACAAAACCGGATCCGTTCCACTGGACCTATCTGTTGGATTGACCAGACGTTCACCGCATAAATGAACCGGCGCCCCTGTACCGCATGATACAGGGACGCCGGTCTTATTATATCAGCTTATTTGCCTGCCAGTGAGGTTTCACAGATCAACAGGCTGGGCGAGCCAAAGCAGGTGTTGCCCGACGGTGAGCCAAGCTCCATATCCGAGCCGACAGCCTCGATTTTCTTCAGCAGTTCAAAGAAATTATCCGCCACTGTGAAGTTTCGAATTGCGCGGGTCTTTTTCCCCTTCTCCACCAGATAACCCGTGCACTGCAGCGAGAAATCGCCGCTGACGGCGCTGGCGCCGGCGTGCAGGCCGGTCATGGTTTCCACCAGGATGCCGTTGTCCATTTGGGCCAGCAACTCGTCCTGCGTCTGATCGCCGGGTGCGAAATAGAAGTTATAGGGGCTGATGGACACCGGAGCGGCATAGCTGCCCTTCGAAGCGTTGGCCGTGGTCTTCACGCCCGCCACGTGGGCTGTTTTAAGGTTGTGAAGCAGCGTAGTCAGCACGCCGTGCTCCACCACCGCCTTGGTGCTGGTAGCACAGCCCTCGGCATCAAACGATGCCTTGGCATAGCTGTCGGCATAGAACGGGTCGTCCATCAGCGTCACGCAGGAGGACGCCACCATCTGCCCTTCTTTTCCAGCCAGCAAGGACAGGCCCTTCTGCGCATTTTCGGCCGAGAACACCGGCGAAAACACGCTCAGCAACGAACGGACTGCGCTGGGCGCCAACACCACCGGGAAACTGCCCGTGGGACCCACTTCTGCGCCAATCTGCGCCGCCGCCTTTTCAATGGCTTTTTTCATCAGCTTATCCTGGTCGATCCCGTCCAGGCTGCCCAGTTCCATGTCATAAGCGTCGTATTTCTCGCCGCCGTCATCCAGCAGCGCCACACCATAGGCCACTGCCAGCTTGCTCTGCTCGTGCAGAGACAAACCATAGGAATTGTCAATCGCCGTTTCGTTGCGCTCATAGGCCACCTGTGCCTGGGTACCGTCCACCACGCGGCTGTCGCCGGCGTAGAGCTTCTTCTGCAGCGAAAGAGCGAAGTCGATCATTTCTTCGGTCGACGGCTCGCGCACCGGCTTGGGCTCTACTGTCTGATACTGTGCATCGCCACGGTGCAGAAACTGCTCGTCCGCAGACTCGATGGTCCGGGCATTATCCAGCGCATGCTCCACCAGACGCTCGGCCTCCTCCGCAGAGAACAGGCTGGTGGAGGCATAGCCCATCTGCCCGTTTATCAGGCAGCGGAAGCAGGCTCCGTGGCTGTTAGCGCTCTGAAAACCTTTGATCTCCGTCTGGAACACTTCCAGTTCCACCGACTCGCCCGCAGAATAATACAGTTCATAAGCCGTCAGGCCCTGTGCCTGCGCCTGTGCAAAAACAGCTTCTTTAAACTCGGAATAGTTCATGTTCTACCTCCCTCTCAGCGGCCGCCAACGGTAATGCTGGACACATGGATCATCGGCTGGCCCACGTTCGTGGGGATTGAACCGCTGGACGCGCCGCACATGCCCGCAGCCATATCCATACTGGTTCCCACCATGTCAATGTTCATCAGAATTTCAGAGCCCTTGCCCACCAGCATGGCTCCGCGCACCGGCTCGGCAATCTTGCCGTTGCGGATCAGATATCCCTCGCGGACGCCAAAGTTAAACTCGCCAGTGACCGGGTTGACCTGACCGCCGCCCATAGCTTTGGCATAGAGGCCATATTCCACCGAGGCAATAATATCGTCATTGGAATCCTCGCCGTCGGCTATATAGGTATTCGTCATGCGGGAAGTCGGCTCGTAAAGATAGCTCTGGCGGCGGCAGCTGCCAGTGGATGCCATCCCCATCCGGCGGCCATTGAATTTGTCAATCATATAAGTCTTAAGTACGCCCTTTTCAATAAGGACATTCCGCTGAGCCGGCGTACCCTCATCATCGATATTGATCGAGCCCCAGGCATTGGGAATGGTGCCGTCGTCAATGGCCGTCACCTTGGTCGTGGCAATCTGCTGGCCCAGCTTGCCGGCGAACTGAGACTGCCCCAGCGCCACGCACGACGCCTCCAGCGAGTGGCCGCAGGCCTCGTGGAAAATCACGCCGCCAAAGCCATTGCCGATGACAACCGGCATCTTGCCCGCCGGGCAATACCCTGCCGAAAGCATGGTCACCGCCTGTGCAGCCGCCTCGCGGCCCAGCGCTTCGGGCTGGAACCGCTCAAACATCTCCAGGCC
>CACXCV010000109.1 GCA_902766215.1 Oscillospiraceae bacterium | reverse complement strand
TCATCGGTGAAGGGGAAATCGCGCGCGGGCTTCTCCTCCTCAAGGTGCGCGATCAGCACAAGCCCAAGAAGTTCACCCCCGCGGTGATCGAGTTTGTGGACATCGCCGGCCTGGTGAAGGGCGCCTCCAAGGGCGAGGGCCTGGGCAACAAGTTTTTGTCCAACATCCGCGGCACCGACGCCATTCTGCACGTGGTGCGCTGCTTTGACGACCCGGACGTGAGCCATGTGGAGGGCAGCACCGACCCGCTGCGCGACATTGACATCATCGACACCGAGCTGATCATGGCCGACATCGAGATGGCCGAGCGCCGCATTGACCGCGCGAAAAAGGCGGCCAAGGGCGACAAGAAATATCTGCAGGAGGCGGCCCTGTTCGAGGCGCTGGTGGAGCACATGAACAACGGCAAGCCGGCCCGCACCTTCGAGTGCGACGACGAGGCGCGCGAGATCCTTGCCACTTCAGACCTGCTGACGGCCAAACGCGTGATTTATGCCGCCAACATGGACGAGCAGAGCATCACCGCCCCGGAGGACAACGACTATTATCAGAAGGTCAAGGCCTTTGCCGAGGCGGAGGGCAGCCAGGCACTGCCCGTCTGTGCCCGGCTGGAGGCTGACATTGCCGAGCTGGACGACGAGGAGGAAAAAGCTATGTTCCTCGAGGAATCCGGCATTGCCGAGTCGGGGCTGAGCCAGCTGATCCGCTGCTCCTATTCGCTGCTGGGGCTGATCAGCTTCCTGACTGCCGGCAGCGACGAGTGCCGCGCCTGGACGATTAAGAAGGGTACCCGTGCCCCGCAGGCCGCCGGCAAGATTCACTCCGACTTTGAGCGCGGCTTTATCCGCGCCGAGGTAGTGGCCTTTGACGACCTGAAGAGCGTGGGTACGCTGGCCGCGGCCCGGGCGCAGGGCCTGCTGCGCAGCGAGGGCAAGGACTATGTCATGCAGGACGGCGACGTGGTCAACTTCCTGTTCAACGTTTGAGCTGATTCTGATCGAATTTTGCGGCAGGGCCGGTTGTCACCGCCCTGCCGCGCCGTGTTAAAAGGAGCTGACCCCTATGACGATTATCCTGAAAAAGGGCGAGGAGCTGGACGTGCGCGCCGGTGCGCCGTGGATCTATGACAACGAGATTGCCGAGGTGCGCGAGGGGCAGACCGGCGCCGTGGCCGAGGTGCTGGACCAGCGCGGCCGCTTTGTGGCGCGCGGCTTTTACCACGGCGCGTCGAAGATTGCCCTGCGGGTGCTGACCCGCAGCCGCGACGAGGCCATCGACCGGGCGTTTTTCCGCCGCCGGCTGGCCCAGGCGTGGGAATACCGCCGGCGGCTGGGCTTTGACAACGCCTGCCGCGTGGTGTTTGGCGAGTCGGACGGGCTGCCGGGCCTGACGGTGGACAAATTCGGCGGCTATCTGTCCTTTCAGATTACGTCCTATGGACTGGAGCAGTGGAAGCCGGTGCTGATCGACGAGCTGGCCGCGCTGCTGAAGCCCCGGGGCATTTATGAGCGCGACGACGTGCCGGTGCGCGAAAAAGAGGGCCTGCCCCAGCTGACCGGCTGCGTCTATGGAGCCGTGCCAGACCGGGTGGAGATCCGCGAGCATGACGCCTGGATGTATGTGGACATCCCCCATGGGCAGAAGACGGGACACTTTCTGGATCAGCAGGAGAACCGCGGGCGGCTCAAGCCTTATGTGCCCGGGCAGCACGTGCTGGATCTCTGCTGCTGCAGCGGCGGCTTTGCTATCCACGCCATGCTCTATGGCGCGGCCTCGGCCGAGGCAGTGGACGTGTCGGAGGAGGCGCTGACCCTTACCCGCGAGAACGCCGCGCGCAACAGCGTGAGTCTGTCCACCACCTGCGGTAACGTGTTTGACCTGGCCCATGCCTGGGCCGCCGAGGGGCGGCAATACGGCGTGGTGGTGCTTGACCCGCCTGCCTTTGCCAAGAACCGCCGGGCACTGGACGGGGCCTATCGTGGGTATAAGGAGCTGAATCTCCGCGCCATGCAGATGGTGCAGCCGGGCGGCTTTCTGCTGACCTGCTCATGCAGCCAGTTTATGACGCCGCCGCTGTTTTCCCAGATGCTGGCCGAGGCGGCGGCCGACCTGCGCCGCCCGGTGCGGCTGGTGGAGCGGCTGCAGCAGTCGCGCGACCACCCGGCGCTGCTGACGGCGGGTCAGTCGCTGTATCTCAAGGGCGAGATTCTGCAGGTGCTGTAAAGAATAAAACAGCAAGTCCCTCCGCATGACTTCGGTCATGCGGAGGGACTTTGTCGTCTTACTGCTGCCGGTTCAGCGCGTTGGCCACGGCGGCAAAGCCGGCGATGTCCAGCGTCTCGCCCCGCAGGTCGGGGCGCAGGCCCAGCTGCTCCAGCACGGCAGCCACGGCCTCTTTGCTCACGCTCAGCCCGGCCGACAGGCCGTTGACCATGGTCTTGCGCCGCTGAGCAAAGCTGGCGCGCACCACGCGGAAAAACCAGGCGGTGTCGTCGATGGGGCAGGGGGGTGCGCCGCGCAGGTGAAAGCGCACCACGGTGGAGGTGACCTTCGGCCGGGGGATAAAGCAGTCCGGCGGAACGTCGAAGCACAGTTCCGCGTCGGCCCAGAAGCGGCAGAATACGGAAAAGGCCCCGTATTCGGCCGTCCCGGCCCGGGCGGCGATGCGCTGGGCCACCTCTTTTTGAATCATGACGGTCACGTCGCTGAAGCAGCCGCAGCTGAGCAGCTGGGTCAGCACGTCGGTGGTGATGTAATAGGGCAGGTTGGCGCAGGCCACGGCCCGGCGGCCCCCGGCGCGCTCGGCCACCAGGGTGGGCAGGTCGGTCTTCAGCACGTCGGCAAAGACAATCTCAAGGTTGTCGTGCCCGGCCAGCGTCTCGGCCAGCAGCGGGCGGAGCGATCGGTCCAGCTCCACGGCGCAGACCCGGTCCGCCCGGCGACAGAGCTGGGTGGTCAGCGCGCCCACGCCGGGTCCAACCTCCAGCACAAAGGCGCCATCGGCTCCGGCCGCGTCAGCAATGCGCTCTGGCACCCATTCGCGCACCAGAAAGTTCTGCCCCTTCGCCTTGGAAAAGTGAAATCCGTGGCGG
>CACXCV010000108.1 GCA_902766215.1 Oscillospiraceae bacterium | reverse complement strand
TGCACCAGCCGGCCCAGCGCGTCATAAACGCTGACCGTATTCTGTTCCAATGCGTTCCAGCTTCTGGTTATCTGATCCTGTTCATTATACTCGAAGCGCGCTGTGAAGGGAAGCCCTTTCGCCGCATCAGCGGCCGTCAGCTGCGCAACCACGCGGCCCGCGTTGTCATATTCCGCCGAGTCAACATATTCAGCGCCGTCCAGCAACCGCCCCGTTTTCACCACGTTGCCAAGATAGTCAGTATACTGCGTTGTCACCACCGAGGGTGCGTTTTCATCGCCTACCTGGGTCTGGGTCACCTTCTGGTATCGTCCGCGCTCTGCCGCATCGTCATAGGCATACAGCGTCTGGGCAAGGATTTCGTTCCCCTGACGGGTTGTCTGCTCCGTTACCCGGCCGAGGTAGTCATAGGCATAGTCTGTCACTGCACCATAGACATAGTCCGTGACCCGGCTCAGCCGCAACTGCGCGTCATATTCGCGGCGTGTCATCACGCCGCCGGTCTGCACATCGACCGTCTCGAACTCCAGGCCCAGAGGGGTATAGCGGTGCCTGACCTGCGCGCCATTTTCATCGGTAACGGTCAGTGTGTTCTGTGTATAATCCCGCGCGTATTGGATGGTGCTTCCATCCGGATTGGTCTGTTGGGTCAAGTTGCCCAAAGCATCGCAGGCATAGCCGGTGGTGTTGCCGCTGCCGTCAGTGACCGCCGTCAGGCGGCCCAAATTGTCATAGGCATAGGTCGTGACGATGGTCCCAGCCGATTGGCCAGGCGTTCCGGCAGCAGGCTGTCCATCAGCGTTCAGGACGCCGCTGTGCCGCTCCTGGGCCAGGTATGCATGCCGGTCATAGGCATAATCCGTCTGATCGAAGCGGATAAAATCATCATGATACCGCCGCTGACTGACCACATTGCCCCATGCGTCATAAGCAAAGTCCGTACGGCTTGTCAGCACCTGATTACAATACGTTTCGCTGCGAACCACGTGTTTTTTTGCCGCATCCAGCGTATTGCGCAGCTCCACCGTGGTATCCGCGTCGGTCTGATACGTTTTCGTCAGCAGCAGACCATATGTGCCGTCATAGGTATAGCTGGTCTTGTGTTCTGTGTCAGTGGTATCGCCCCCAGCCTGCGCTGTCCAGCTGGCAGTCAGGTTGCCCTTTTCATCATATTCCGCCGCAGTGATTGCCGTCAAAGGCGCCGTCTGGTTGCCAGCGCTGTAGGTGCGGGTTTCCTCGCGGACCGGCAGCCCGCTCTGGCCGTACTGCCGCTCGGTCGTCTGGATTTTCCGTCCGCGGCGGGTAAGCTCTGTTTGGATTGCCTGATGCTCCCGGTTAAAGGTCACCGTGGTAACCACGTTGCTGGCATCGGTGACTGCGCCCCAGTAGCGGAAATTCTCTGGTATTTCGGTCGGCCGCTGCTCCGCCGGATAGCCCGAACAGTCGTTGTCCGAATAGGTATAGCTGCGCCGGTTGCGGACGCTGTCGCCCTCGTGATCCTCGCGCGCGGTCACACGATAAGCCTCCATCAGGCCCCAATTGCCCAGGTTGCGCCGAACCGCGGCATAGGTATAAACGCTCTGCGCCTGCGTCGGGTGGGTAATGGTGGTCAGGTTCAGAAATTTGTTATACGCGGCAAAAACCGTCTTTTCCAGCACATCAAAGCCCGCTTTGGCCACGGTATAGCTGTAATGGGTGGTGCAGCCCGCCGCATCAGTATAGGCTGCCAGGGCTTTGGCATTCTCATCCGACTCCAAGTGATCCACCTGATAGCACAGCGTCATTCCGTCAGGGAGCGCTGCCGTCATCACATGGCCCCCATCGCTGCGCTGACCGGATATCACCACCTCACGCCCCAGCGTGTCGATAATGGTTATGTGCGGGTAACCATTGCTGGTTCCGTGCGTCAATGTAATGGTGTTGCCATCGCGGTCGCGGATGCCAATCAGGCGGCCATCGGCATCGAAATATTCCTGCCGGCCATTTTGGTAGGTCAGGCGGTATTGGGAGCTGACCGTCCCGACCGTAAATTCATGACAGTCCCGCTCCAGCAGCCGGTCCGTCCGGGGATAGTCCTTCAGATGCGCGCCCTCGGCGTCCCAGTCGATCTCGTACACGCCGCCGTCGCCGCAGTGGAGATATTGATCCGGTTCTTCCGGCGGCTCCAGTTCCAGTCTGGTTCTGCGTCCTTCTTTCTCCACCGTCTCAATAGAGGAGAACAGCATGCTCCATCCATTCCCCAAGCCATACAGGTCATTGAGGTAGGTGTTTGGCTTGGTGTCGGAATGCATACGGACATTCTGCCCCGTTGGCTGCAAAACAACAAGTGCATCATATTCTTGAATCAGAGTTGCTATGCTTTCCTCATAATTGGGAATTGTCGTTGTCGGCTGGCTCATCCAGACAGCAGCAGCAGCTGCTGCTGCTTCATAGCTGCCAAACGACTCTTTGGGTTTTTCTGCCGGTATCCGTTGTACCGACGTTATCCCAAGTCCGGAAACATAATAGCTGATTTTTGTATAGTAATATACAAAATACTCATTTTCCGTATAAATCTCATAGGATATCTTCGGCTGATACACCCCAGCTGACTGCGAGTCATACTGCCTGCCAATCACCAAATCCAACCCATTGACGCCGGGCAGAACATAGTCCTCCGTCTGATAAATCAACGCACCGGAATTGAGCGCCACGCTCTCACGCTCGTCGTTACGACTGGCATAGGGTGCGCCCAGGGTTTCGTTGTACAGCGGGCCGGGATCTTCCTCGTCCCCGCCAGTTCCCTCCTGCGTGCGCAAAAGCTCTGCCAGATTGCGCCAGGCGGTCTGACGAATGTTGTCCAAGCCGGCAGCAGTCAGGCCGTTTTCCGACACATATGCCGCAATCGTAATTGCCGACACGCCAAACTCAGCGGCAAACTCCTCAATCTGCTGCATTTCTTCTGTAAGCAGCCCGGTAGGCCAGTCTCTGCCCGAATCACTCTCCAACAGTCCCAGCATGGCTACGCCCAGCGCCTGGCTGACGCCATAAGCCCCCAGCACCCGGGCGCATCGGTATCCATGCAGCAAATATCCGCGCAGCTGCTGATCCAGCGCCGTGCCAGCCAGTTCCTGCCGCAGCAGCGACCGGTACAGCGTCACCTCGGCAAGCAGATCCTGTCGCTCCTCCTCAGAAAGGTCGGCAACCTCAGCCAGCGAATAGCCGGCAGCAGTCAGCCGCGCCACAACAACCGACTGCAGCAGGTTCTGATTCTGCGTCTCCAGCGCAGCAATGGTCTCTGCGGCAATGCCAGTATAGCCGCAGAAGAACGCTGCGTCCGCTGCTGTCAGCTGCGAAAAGGACGTGTATTCCTCCAGCAGCGCAAGATAGCGGAGATCATCCTCCGTCAGCTTGGGCGGTATTGCCTCTGGCAGCTGCGGTGCATCGCCCGCTTCCGGATCTTCCAGCTCAACAAATGTAGCGGGAATAACTGCATGCAGGCCAGTTTGCGTCTCTTGCGGGCCGGCATAATCCTCCTGCTGCGCTGCCTGTTCCAGCCCGGCCGCCGCTGCCTGAACCGCCAGTCCCCCCGGCAAAGCGGCAGGCACCAGCTCGATGAGCATTGTCAGAACCAACAGCATACTGATCCATTTCATCATTCGTTTGTGCATCATCGTTTCCTCTCTCTTTCATCATGGAAGTAGTCTGCACTTGCGGATATTGCCGGAATTATTTCGTTATACGTGAAAAACGTCCAATTCATTCCATTTACAAGTACAAATGCACCTTTTTGTTCTTAGCCCTTCCCCCATCCCCGGCAATTTACTGCACAGGGAGGACCAATTTTTCGATACTATGCATATCTTAGCATATCTTAATTATACAAAATGCCGTATTGTGCGTCAATGGTTTTTGTCAATTTTGTCGATAATAAAGAAAATGCGGCTGACTTATTTCAGCCGGCTGCATTTCCATTCTGTTTTCTTTTATTATACCCCGCAGAAAAATCCGCGTCAGCCCGTCCCTGCACGCGGCGCCGGAGAGCCGAAGCGTCCCGCACAGGATTGCCGCTTGCGCGTTCCTGTTCCTGTTATTGCAGGAGCAGCTGCAGATCCTCCTCCGGCGTTGTAACCGGTGCAATGCCAAAATGCTCTGAAAGATAATTCAGCACGCTGGGCGGCACAAACGCCGGAAGCGTGGGGCCAAGCCGGATATTTTTGATGCCGAGATACAGCAGCGTCAGCAAAATACACACTGCCTTCTGTTGGTTCCATGGCAGCCGAGGCGCCTGTTACCGTGCTTTATCTGAATGTCAAGCAAATTTTGACCATGTGCCCATCCGCCTGTACCCAGCACAGCCGCGTCATCCGCAACTTCTTAGGCAAATTTGTTGTCATCAAAAACCTGCGCTTCAGTGAAAAACTTACACACACGCGACATTGCGGCTGCAGATTGATGACAGCGGGCGCATAAATGTTGTCCTTACAAAAGCGCAGCAGAGCAGAAGGCCCGCGTAACCTATGACAACCTGCTGCGGATCAGCGACGACCCGGACGTCAACGACGTGCTGAAGTTCCTGCGCGAACGCGAGATTGTCCACTTCCAGCGCTTCGGCGAGGCAGTGGAAAAACTGCGCCAGCATCTGGACGAGAAAAACGTGTACTACATGAACCCCGCGCTCAATCTAAAGCAGTGAATCAATGCAGGCGCCGCATGGCAGGGCAGCTGTCCTTACCATACGGCGCCTGCGGCCTATCCGTGATTTGCTGCATCCGCACGACGCTCTACGAGTGATGAATCATACTTTTCTGAAAAAAGCTACCGCTACCACGCCCGGGCCGGTGTGCGTGCCCACCACGCTGCAGATCATTGTCGATTCCAGCGTCTGTGTCTGCCCCTGCCAAAGAGCGCCGCTGTCCTCCACATATTTTTTCAGCAGCGCATCGCTCAGTCCGCTGTAGCCCAGCAGCAGCGGCATACTGAAATCGATGCCGCCGCATGCAACAATTTTTTCAACCAGCAGGTTGTTGCCCTGCTTCGAGCCGCGTGCCTTGCCGATGAGCACAACCTCGCCGTCCTGAACCGTTACAACCGGCTTGATGTTCAGCAGACCGCCGGCCAGCGCCGCTGTTTTTGATATCCGCCCGCCTTTCTTCAGATATTCCAGTGTGTCCAGCAGGGCCACCAGACAAATGTCGCTCTTCTTCCGCTCCAGCTGGGCGGCAATTGCCGCGGCATTCAGTCCCTCTTTCGCGCAGCGCAGAGCGTATTCCGCCAGAATACCTGAACCGATAGCCGCCGTCTGACTATCCACCACATAAATATTCCTGTATCCCTCCGCGGCCAGGCAGGCGCTCTGGTACGTGCCGGAAAGCTTGGATGAAATGGTGATGACCACTGCGCTCCCGCCCTCCTGCTTCACCTGCTCGAACAATGCGGCAAAAGCGTCCGGCGTAGCTTGGCTTGTGCTTGGCAGTATATCGCTTTCCACCAGGCGTTCATAGAACCGCGCCCGATCGATTGTCACACCATCCAGATATTCCTCATCGCCAAACCGCACCGT
The DNA here is from genome assembly GCA_902766215.1 of Oscillospiraceae bacterium. Lineage (GTDB taxonomy): Bacteria > Bacillota > Clostridia > Oscillospirales > Oscillospiraceae > RUG11142. Next base: position 4,937 of record CACXCV010000108.1, on the reverse strand, counting down.
CAGCGGCACAACACTGACCTGATCCCGGCAGGATCCCGGCATATCAACGGTTGAATCGACAATGATCTTTACGTTCATTTTGTTTCTTCCTCCCCGGTTTTCTGTTTAGCTGGCAGCTTATCCGCTCCTGGCTGTTTCTGCTGAGCAATCTGTTCCAGATTGGCGCTGATCACATCAAGGGCGTGATACATCGCGCGGCGCGAGTCCTCGTCCAGGCCCGCACTGGCCGCATCAAGAATCCGCTCGATGGACGCTCCCATAGCCGCACAGACCGCCGTGCCTCTTTCTGTCAGCGACAGGCGGCATTTATACCGGCCTGCGGCTCCATCGGCGGCAATATATCCGTTCGCCCGCAGATATTCCAGCGACCGGGAGACGGCCGCCTTGTCCTCCTCGCAGCGCTCGCAAAGCTCTGCCGCCGTCATCGGGCCGTCCAGAGACAGATAGTGCAGGCAGGACACATGCGGCCCCTTCAGTGAAAACCGCATCATCTCATCCGTTTTGATGCGCCGGATACTGCGGTTGATTTTGGCAATTAAAAGCGTAAAGGTTTCATATCGCTGTTCCATCAACAGTCCTCCTTGTTGACAAATCAACAACTGGATAATAGCACGTTTTTGTTGATTTGTCAACAAGTGATTGATCCTCTGAAATTAAAACAAGGCGCACGGCTGTTTCACCGTGCGCCTTGCGGCTATTCTGTTGTACAGGCAAGCTGATTGTTATCGGCGGCCCGCGCCGCCACCATGGCCGCCGCCTCCGCCACCGCGGCCCATTCCGCCAGAACCGCCAAAGCCGCCGCCTGGCCGGCCACCAAAACCGCCGCCCGGTCGTCCGCCAAAGCCGCCCGGTGGCGGACGGTGTCCTCCCGGCGGAGGGCCAAAGGGCGGTCGATGGCCGCCGCGGAAGCCCCATGGCGAGCCGAGAAAGATGAAGTTGTTCCTTCTTCCGCCTCCACCGCCGCCCGATCCGCCCCTGCCGCCGCCGGAGATAATCTGATAGAATATAAAGGCTACCAGCAGAAACAGCAGCAGACGCCAAATGCGGCTGAAAAGCCGCGGCCGCCACGTTGGAGACGCATGATAGGCATCATAATCGTCATGCGGATCGTCATCTGCCCAGGTCACGCTGCCGCTCTGCGTGCTGGTGCTATAATACTGGTCATACTGCGCTACCAGCGCATCTACCGTGCTGCGCACAGCCGCGTCGTATTTCCCGCTGTCAAAGTCATCAGCCAGATAGTCCGTAAGGATCTGGTCCAGACGCCCACCATCGAAATAATCCTCGATGCCATATCCAACGGTCAGCCAGAACTTGCCTTCGCCCGGCACCAGCAGCAGCACCGCGCCATTGTTCTTTTTGCTGTCGCCAACCTTCCACTGTTTCAGTATCTGGTAGGCATATTGCTCACTGTCCAGATCGTTGAGAAAGCTGATTGTTACAACGACAATCTGCCCGCCGCCGGACTTCTCCAGCGCCGCGTTGATTTGGCAGACATAATCCTCTGTTTCCTGCGAGAGCACATTGGCATAGTCCGCCACATAAAACGCGTCGGTCTGTTTGACAATGGACGTGCCCGCAAGGACAGGCAAGCTCAGCAGCAGCACCAGCAGCAGGCACAGAGCCGCACAATTCAGCCGTTTCATCGATATTCCTCCGCCTCCGGCAGGTGAAGCATGTTTTTCATCGCGGCAGCCGGAAGGCCGCCCAGCACCTTGTCGTTGTAGGCGCGGGCCACTTCATTGTAGTCCACCGCCACATTGCGTAGCTTGAACAGTTGATCCTGAAAGCTCTGATACTCCGACTGACGCAGCCGCTCATCTGCATCCGTCAGGCTGCCGTCCTTCAGTTCGGCGTTCAGCGCATCCACCGCATCGGTCAGACTGGATACCGCCTCATACAGCATCCCGGCCGTGCCGGCGCTGCTTACTGCCAGCCGCGCCTGCTCCACTGCCTCGACCTGCGAAGCAAACGTGCCGCCATACTGGCTCTTTCCGGCAATCTTGCAAAGGTTGGCCGCACGCTCGTCCATGCCGCGGCCATAATAGGCCACGCCATAGCCGCTGCCGTCCGTCCCCTCGGCATAGGCCTCGGTCACCCGTCGATACTGGCTGCGCACACCCCGGCTGACGCCCAGCAGAGACGCCAGCACCACCGCTGCCGCCAGCAGCAGCACACCCAGCCGGCGGTTATACCGCCAGCCCCGCGGCTCTGGTTCGGGCGCGGGCTGCGGCGTCTCGGATCTGACCTCAGTGCGCCAGTCAGCGCGCTGTTTTTCCGTGCTCAATTAGTTTCGTACCTCCAGCAGCTTCTGCTTCAGCTCGCCCTCAATGCGGCGCAGCTCGGTCTCCGCCTCCTGGCGCTTGGTGCGCCCGTCGGTCTGGATCTGCAGCACCTCGTCCAGCGTGCTGATCAGCTGCTGGTTGGTGTGCTGCAGCGTTTCAATGTCCACAATGCTGCGCTCGGCCTCCTTGGCCGTCTCCACCGTGGCCATTTTCAGCATGTCCGCGTTTTTCTTCAGCAGCTCGTTGGTCATGTTGGTTACCTTGCGCTGGGCTTCCATAGCCTGCTGGCCGTGATGGATGCCCAAAGCCAACACCATCTGGCTCTTCCACAGGGGGATGGTGTTGACAATGCTGGTCTGGATTTTTTCGCTCATTACCGTGTCAGAATTCTGAAGCATGCGGATCTGCGGACCCATCTGGATGGAAATCATCCGCGTCAGCTCCAGGTCGTGGAGCTTTTTCTCAAAGCGGTCGCAGAGGTTGGCATAGTCGTTGGCCCGCTGTGCATCCTCGGCCAGGCCGCTGGCCGCTGCCTTGCTGCGCAGCTCCACCAGCGTGGTATTGCGTTCACGTGCCAGCTTTTCCTGCCCCGCCAGGATATACATGGTCAGCTGCTTATAATAGTCCAGGTTTTTGTCATACATCTGATCCAGCACAGCGATGTCCTTCAGCAAAGTAATCTGCTGCTTTTCCAGCTCACCGGCAATGCGGTCCACATTGGTCTCCACCTTGGCGTATTTGGTCTTCATGGCGTCCAGCGAATTGCCTGCCTTCTTAAACAGACCGAACAGACCCTTACGCTCCTCTTCCGCGTCAAAATTTTGCAGCTCAACCACCAGGTTGGAAATCATATCGCCCACTTCGCCCATGTCCTTGGTGCGCACGCTGTTGAGCGCGCTCTCGGAAAAAGCCGCAATGTTCTTCTGCGCGCCCACGCCATACTGCAGCACCACGGCCGAATTAGTCAGATCGATCTTGTCTACAAACTCCCGCACGGCCTTCTGCTCCGCGGGGGACAATACGCTTAAATCCGGCCCGGCCACCGGCTTTGGCTCAGAGACGGCAGGCGCTGTCTCCTGTCTGGTCTCCAGCGTCAATTCCGGCGCGGCAGGTGCCTGTGCGTCCAGGGTCAGGGTGGGGACGGTTTCGTCCTCCAGCTTCAGCTCAGGAATATGTTGTTCATCCATTGTGATATCTCTCCTTTGCGGTTGTATTGGCACCGGTTGATTTGGTTGTCTTGAGGTCGGTCAGTCCCTCGGCCTGCATCATGGACTCCAGCACAGCTGCTTCGGCGTTGATGTCCATGGTGCGTGCGCTGAACAGCGCGTCCAGCTGGTGCTGAAACGCCGCCAGCACCGTGTCGAGCATCCCGGCAATCTTTGCCTTAGATTCGGCCACCTCGCAGCTGTTTGCACCGCTGGCATCCAGCTCGCAATAGCTTTCCAGCAGACGGATTGTGGTAGGCAGATAATAGTCCATAAAGCGGCGGATCTGCGGCAGCAGCTCCGCGTGCGCCCTCACCTGGTTGAAAATCCGGTCGGTGATCGTCTCCAGCTGATCCAGCTGCCAGGTGATGTGCGGTTCTTTGATCCGGCGATTCAGCTCACGCAGGCGCTGCACGCCCTCGCGGCCCTGCCGGATCGCCTCATCCAATGCCTCGTTGCCGGTCGGCTCGGCAGGCACCTCCACCCAATAATCCACACCGGGAAAGCGTTTGCTCAGCAGCCAATACAGCACCACCGACAGCGCCGCCGGAATGAAAAAGTGCCACAGCCGGTACAACGGCAGCAGTGCGCCATAGAGCAGCCACAGCGCCGCCGCACCATAAAGCGGAATGGCCGAGGCCTTATGCTTTTGTTTCATATACGCCCTCCTTGCTCACCGTTTAACCATATTCTAGCGCCGCGAATGTGCGAAGTCAAGCAATATTGGAATTCCAATTGACAGCGCCGGACTGTTGCGCTATGATGATGTGGCGCATTGGACACACGCGCTCGTTTTGCGTTTTGATTTTTCAGCACAGGAAAGGGAGTGCACCCCCATGATTCAAATTGCGCCGTCGATCCTTGCGGCCGATTTTGTCAATCTCGAACAGGAAATCCGCACCGTGCAGACCGCCGACTATCTGCACATCGACGTGATGGACGGAACCTTTGTCCCCAACATTTCTGTCGGTCTGCCGGTCGTGTCCGCCATCCGGCGGGTCACGGCGCTGCCGCTGGACGTTCACCTGATGATTCAAAAGCCGCTGCGGTATGTCGAGCGCTTTGTCCAGGCAGGCGCCGACATGCTGACCGTACACGTTGAGGCTGACACGCCCGAGCAGATCACAGCAGCATTGCAGCGCATCCGCGCGCTTGGGCGCCGGGCTTCGCTGAGCCTCAAACCCGGCACGCCGGCGATCGCAGCCGCTCCCTTTCTTCCCTACTGTGACATGGTGTTGGTCATGACGGTCGAACCGGGCTTTGGCGGGCAGTCGTTCATGAACGACCAACTGGAGAAAATTGCGCAGATCCGCAGCATGATTGAGTCCGGCGGTTATTGCTGCGATGTGGAGGTCGACGGCGGCATCGACCCGCACACGGCGCCGCTGGTGCGGCAGGCCGGTGCCAACGTGCTGGTTGCCGGCTCGGCCGTGTTCCATCAAGCCGA
>CACXCV010000107.1 GCA_902766215.1 Oscillospiraceae bacterium | reverse complement strand
GGTCCAGCTCCTGCTGCTTGATTTCAATGCAGCGGTCAATGTTCATGTCCTTGATCGTCTGGATGAACGAGTCCCACTCGGACATGGGCTTTGTGCCGGTGATAAAGGCGGGGACAGTTTCGGAAATCCGGGTCTGAATGTCGCTGAAAATGCTGGCGTATTCCTCATTCTCGGCGGCATTCAGCGTGGCGCAGTCGGGATAGACCCAGTCGCAGCCGGCGGCATCCCAGGCGTCCATGGCAGCCAGGGTTTCCTCGTCGCACTCGCGCGTCCACTCGTACAGACCGGCCATATTGCGCCCGCCCAGATAGATTTCATTGGCAATCAGGAAGGAGGCACCGTCGGGGTTGTCGCGGATCAGGTCGGTGTAGACCTTTTCGCCATTCTCGTCATAGGTAAAGGTCAGGTTTTCAATGCCCCAGTTGGTCAGCACCGAGTTTTCGGCCATGTAAAACCGGTCGAGATAGGCGCACAGGTGCTGCAGGCCGGTCTCGACCAGATTGGTGGAGAGCACATAGGACAGGTTCACGCGGGTGTGGGACTGGCACTGGCGGAAATGGATCACGTCGCCCGCCTGCCTGACTGGCGGCGTCAGCGGGACAACGTCCCACTCTTTGGCCGGGTCGAAGAAGACGCGGAACTGGGACATGTCATACAGCTGCTCCCAGATGCCCACCTCGCCGCGGGTAATCCGCTCCTGACTGCCGGTGGTGTTGGTAAAGTCCTTGTGGATATATCCCTTGTCCCACCAGCTCTTCATCAGCTCGACGGCCTCTTTATAGCCGTCGGTCAGGGCGGAGAAAACCACCGTGCCGTCCTGATTGTTGAAGGTGTATTCGCCGCCGCAGTTGAACCCGCCGCTCCAGCCGCTGAAAACGCTGAAGCAGGTGCTGGGCAGGTTAAACGGGCCCTGTTCCATGCCCTTTTCGTTGGCCAGGAAGGTGGCAAGAACGTTGTCCCAGTCGTCATAGGTGACAGGCATGGGGAGATGATATTTCTCCAGCAGGTCCTTGCGCGCGACCGGCCCGTACCACGAGCCCTGCTCAACCGTACACACGCAGGCAAAGCCCCAGATGTGCCCCTCGTCCGAGAGGGTGTTCAGCTCGTTTTCATAGGTGCTGGTACGGACTGCCTGATAATTGGGGAACCAGTCGACATAATCCTCCAGGGCATAGATCAGACCTTCCACAATGCCGTGGTCAACGCCCTGCGTATAGTAGGTGTAAAAGCCATAGATGATATCCGTCAGATTCTGGCTGGCCAGCATCAGCGAAAACCGCTCCTGCACGGCGTTGGTTGGCGGACATTCAAAGTCGATGGTAATATTGGTTTGTTTGGCCATCTCCTGATAGAACAGGTTATCGGACAGCGAGTCGATAATGGCCAGCGTGTTGGGACTGAGCGAGTAGAACGCGGTATAGGTCTCCGGGGTTTCCAGCGGGAACTGAATCATTTTGTTTTCAATTGTGCCGCCGACGATCTTACCGTTGGGGCCGAAGACATTGGTATTCACAGCGTCAGCGGCCTTGTCAGGCGGGCTGTCGCTTTCTTCATTGGGCGGTACGGCAGCATCGGCGGGGCTGGAAACGGCGGGGCAGGATCTGCGTCCGGCGTGGCAGTGGTTGCGGCGCAGCCGGTGAAGATGGCCAGAGCCATCAGTGTTGCCAACAGGATGGATAGCAGACGTTTCATGTGATACCTCCATATCAGATTGTTGTCGATGTGTACCGGATGAAGCCACGCGCTCAGACCATCGGAACCAGCTCCTTGCAGAGATTATATATTTGTAATATAATATTAATTTTACAGAAAAGTAATTGCTGCACAATGACGAAATGCGAGGAGAATTATCAGAACTAGTAACGCAATGCAACGGAAGAAGAACTGCGGCAATGAAATAACAGAAATATTTTTGAAATATCTTACATCTGCCGGCGGCTGCGTTATAATGAAAAGGGAGGGAGCGGCTGCGGCACAAAACGGACGGGAACGGGTGAGGGCATGGATTATACGGTCAATTTGCGGAGGATGCCCAACGGCGCAAATGGGATAGAGGTGCTGTCTTATTCGGGAAACCTGGCGGAGGAGCAGAGCATAGACGACTGCGTGAAGCACAGACACATCCCGCGCTTGTTGGGGGATTATCACACCCATAGCTTTATCGAGCTGATGTATGTGCAAAAGGGTGTATTCCATCAGGTGGTCATGGGCGAGCCCGTTGCGCTGCCGGAGGGAACGCTTTGCCTGCAGGACGTCAACTGCATCCATCGGGACCTTGTGCCGGAGGACGAGGTTGCGGTCTACTTTGTGTGGATTCCGCTGCCCTTTTTTCGCGAGAACCGGGTGGAGGGTCTGAACGCGGTGTTCCCCATCGGGGCGGAGCAGCAGTCGCTGAAGCCGGAGCTGGAGCGGTATGCGCTGTTTCAGCCCCGTGCCGGGGCTGAACAGCCCGACGCGGTGATTGCGCTGATGCAGCGCGAGTGCCTGCAGCGGTGGCCGGGCTATGAAAAGATTGTTGTGGGGTTCATGGTCCGCCTGCTAAGCGAGCTGGTGGAGCAGTATCAAATCCGGGTGGTGACGGCTGAGCGGAATACGCGGGCAGCCGCGCTGTTTTATGAAATCGGCAACTATATCAAGGACAATCTGGATACCGTCAACATCCGCATGCTGACGGATGCCTTCCACTTTAACCGGAACTATTTCAACCGCCTGATTCTCCAGCGCACCGGCCTGACCTACCGGGCGTATCTGGGCCGGCTGCGGCTGGAACGCAGCGCCGAACTGCTGCTGGAGAGCAGCCTGAGCGTGCGTGAAATTGCTGCGGCCGTGGGGTATGAAAACCGCACGTTTTTTAATCAGCAGCTCCGGGAGCGGTATGGGCTATCACCGGGGGAGTATCGCCGGATGAGACAGGGAAAATAAAAAAAGCGCCGCCCCCGTGTTTTCACGGGGCGGCGCCAGCTTGATATTGCGTCCGCTGCTCACGGCGCGAACAGCAAAGCGATTTTTAGAAAGAGGCGGGCAGAGAAATACGGATTGCTTCAGCGGCCGGCCGCAGCGCGGCGTCCAACAGGCGCTCTGTTTGCCGCTGGGCGCTCTGCCGTGCCGTGACAGCCAGCCACACCCAGCAGCACCATCCCGGCCAGCCAGAGCACGAGAAAGCCACGCCGGAATACCAGATGGGATTTCATTGTACCTACTCCGTTC
>CACXCV010000106.1 GCA_902766215.1 Oscillospiraceae bacterium | reverse complement strand
TACCTGACCAACACCACCTACGGCTACATCAAGTGGAGCAAATACATCAAATCCCACCAGAGCGAAAGCCCCGCCGGCGGGAAATAATCCGCAAACAATCCGGCACAGCGGCGCGCCTGAACGGGCGCGCCGCTGTCGTATCAATTCCATATGCTCTTTTTTCCCTTCACGGGCCTTTGTAACCCCGCAATTGGCAGAATTAACAATTATTATCTCTTGCTTTTGTATATGTTTGTCTCTTTCATTTTTTCCTAAATATTGTTATTATTATTATAGACGAAAAAAGAAAAGGAGGTGCAGTCATCTTTCGTCGCAACATTAAGCCAGACACTTGAAACAGTCGCTAATACGAGAAAGGATGTTAGTAATGTGTTATAAGAATCGTTGGATCATTTCTTTGTTTTTTTCTCTCGCTCTACTGCTCCCGTGTCTTACAACAGTTACTGTTACCGTCTCCGCTATCGGTGATTCAACCATTGGCGGTGTGTTAGACGCGCTCAATATCGATGTTTCCGATGCTGCTATTCTTACTGCAGTTACAGAAGAAGCCGTGGCAATCCGGAGTGCCGGGAGTAATCTGGTCCAAATATCTGAACTCATTATCACCGAACCACAAGGAGGAACGGGGTTTTCCCAGCAACGAATCTCTCTGCTAGACGAGAACAGAGAAACTGTTTCTCTTATTTTGCAAACGCAATCCAATGAACGTGTCCAGTATCGCGATAATACGATAAATGTCGATATTAACTATCCTAACATATACGATAAACTTTGATGACGGCAAAGAAGTTGCAAACACGCAGCACATTTTGTCATAAATCCTTATTATGTCATTAACGCTGACCAAGCTAAAAAAGTATGCTGTTCTCATGCGCCAGGGAATCGCTCTTCTCCTTGCGCTGTTGCTGTTGACCGGCTGTGCGCCGGCGGAGCCGTCAGAATCCGCACTGCACAACTTTTCCGGTCTGCTGCACCAGTGCAGCCAGCTAGCGCTCCATGGCAGCGAGATGTGGATTGCCGGTGCAGATGGGCTGCGCGTCTGCGACGCAGGCACCCGCGCCCCGCTGCGGGAGGTTGCTCTCCCGGACGGGCTGCAAACGCCACAGGGGATGTTCTGGCAGGACGGGCAGCTGCTGATTCGCGACGGCGCAGACGGGAAGGTCTGGCGCTTTGACCCCTCTACCGGCGCAGCGGAACCAATCCCCGAGACGCTGGGCTGCAGCTGGTTTTTCGTGGCCGGCAACGCGCTCTATCACAGCGGCGGGATGCTGCATGGCAGCAACGAGGTCTGGCGGCTGCAAAACGGCATACACACGCTGGTGCTGGACCGTGCGCCCCAGAACACGGCGTCGCTGTGCCCCACGGAGTCGGCACTGTATTTCACCGACGTGGCTACCCAGCGTCTATGCGTCTATGACTTTGCAGCAGAAACGGTGACAGAGCTGACGCAGGAGGCCGTTGCCCAGCCGGTGGTGTGCGGCGGCGAGGTGTATTACCGCAGCGGCGGCACGGTGTACCGTCTGTCCGACGGCCAAGCTGTGCTGCAGGAGGTACGCTATCTGTTCCGCGGCGGCGACGCGCTCTATTATGACTGCGGCGGCCTGTTGTACCGCTGGGACGGCCAATCCAGTGCGCTGCTGAGCAGTGAGCCGGTTGCCTCGGTGGAGACCGCGGCCGGTTGGCTCCGCTGCCAGACCCGTGACGGGCGGGAATTGTGGATTTCAAAAAGGAAGAAGTAAAATCGCCGCTGCCGGACTTTGTTCGGCAGCGGCGATTTTTGTTGGATTTTGTCAGAACAGCGTCATCTGGCTGGTTTCCGGCAGGGAACCAAAGGCGCCGGCCGCGCGCAGCTGCTCGATGTGGGTCTTGGACACCTTGGGGCAGGCCAGCTGAAATTCCTCGATGGAGAGGAACTGCCGCCCCTTGCGCCCCTCGGCAATGTCCAGCGCCGCCGTCTCGCCCAGGCCGGAGACCGAGACAAAGGGCGGCAGCAGTTTGCCATCCTTGATGTTAAAGCGCAGCGCGTCGGACTCATAGAGGTCGATGGGCAAAAACTCAAAGCCCCGCAGGTAGAACTCATAGCAGACCTCCAGCGTGGTCAGCAGGTCCTCCTCCTTGGCCGTGGCATTGTCATTGGTGGAGATTTCCTTGATTTTCGCCTTGACCGACTCGATACCGCCGGTCATCATCGCCGCGTCGAAGCCGTCCTTCTGGCTGCGGCGATAGAAATACGCGCTGTAGAAGGCCAGCGGCTCGTGAACCTTGAACCAGGCAATGCGGAAAGCCATCATCACATAGGCCACGGCGTGCGCCTTGGGGAACAGATAGGCAATGGTGCGGCAGGACTGGATATACCAGTCGGGCACGCCCAGCTCGCGCATTTTCTCCTCGCAGCCGGGCTTGAAGCCGCCCTTTTTCACGCGGCCCTTGCGCACGTCCTCCATGATGGAAAAGGCCATCTTAGGGTCCATGCCCTTGCTGATGAGGTAGAGCATAATGTCGTCGCGGCAGCCGATGGCCTCTTTGGCCGTGCAGGTGCCGGAGGTAATCAGGTCCTTGGCATTGCCCAGCCACACGTCGGTGCCGTGGGAAAAGCCAGAGATGCGGATCAGTGTGTCAAACTCCTTGGGCATGGTGTCCAGCAGCATCCCGCGGACAAAGCTGGTGCCGAATTCCGGGATGGCGCAGGCACCGGTGGGGCCCAGGATTTTGTCGTTTTCAAAGCCCAGCACCTTGCTGCTGGTAAAGATGCTCATGGTGTCGGGGTCGTCCAGGGGGATTTTCTGCGCGTCCACGCCGGTCAGGTCCTCCAGCATGCGGATCATCGTGGGGTCATCATGGCCCAGCATGTCCAGCTTGAGCAGATTTTCCTCCATGGAGTGATATTCAAAGTGGGTGGTAATGATGTCGGTGTCGGTGGAGTCGGCCGGGTGCTGCACGGGGCAGAAGTCATAGATCTCACTGTATTCCGGGATGACCACCAGGCCGCCGGGGTGCTGGCCCGTGGTGCGCTTGACGCCCACGCAGCCCGCCGCCAGGCGGTTCTCCTCCGCCTTGGTAATCTCGCGGTTGCGCTCCTCCATATATTTCATCACATAGCCATAAGCGGTTTTTTCGGCCACGGTGCCGATGGTCCCCGCGCGGAACACGTGATCGGCCCCGAACAGCTCGATGGTATAGCGGTGGGCGTTGGCCTGATATTCGCCTGAGAAGTTCAGGTCGATATCCGGCACCTTGGCGCCGCCAAAGCCCAAAAACGTTTCAAACGGGATGTCAAATCCGTCCTTTTTATACGGCGTGCCGCAGACGGGGCACACCGCGTCGGGCAGGTCGGCGCCGCAGGCCGCACCCTCGGGCACGGCAAAGTCGCTGTGGCGGCAGTTGGGGCAGCGATAGTGGGGCGGAAAGGCATTGACCTCCGTGATACCGGACAGATAGGCCACAATGGACGAGCCCACGCTGCCGCGGCTGCCCACCAGATAGCCATGGGCCAGCGAATCCTGCACCAGAATCTGCGCGCTCATGTAAATGGAGGCGTAGCCGCGGCCCAGAATGTCGCCCAGCTCGGTCTCCACGCGGTCACGCTGCGCCTGGGGCAGGCTGTCATCATAGAGTTCGTTGAGCTTGCCATAGACCAGGTCCTTCAGACGCTGCACTGCGTTGTCGATGTCAAAGGCAAACAGACCCTTGGGCACCGGACTGATGGTGTCGCACATGTCGGCGATCTCGTTGGGATTTTTAATCACCACGTCATAGCATTTCTGTGCGCCCAGATAGGAGAACTCCTCCAGCATCTCGTTGGTGGTTTTGAAATACAGCGGCAGCTCGCGGTCACAGTCGGCAAAGCCCTTGGAGGCCAGCAGCAGGCGGCGGTAAATCTCGTCCTCGGGGTTGAGGAAGTGGACGTCGCCTGTGGCGACCACGCGCTTGTTCAGCTTTTCGCCCAGGCGGACCACCGTGCGGTTGAACTCGCGCAGCTGCTCCTCGTCCTTCGCCTTGCCGTTGGCCAGCATGAAGGCGTTGTTGCACAGGGGCTGGATCTCCAGAAAGTCATAAAACGAGGCAATGCGCAGCAGCTCGTCCTCGCTCTTGCCGTCGACAATGGCCTGAAACAGTTCACCGCTTTCGCAGGCAGAGCCGATGATCAGGCCCTCGCGCCAGCGCATCAGCTCGGACTTGGGGATGCGGGGCACGCGTTTGAAATAGTTCAGGTGCGCCATGGACACCAGCCGGTAGAGGTTGCGCAGGCCGGTGTTGTTCTTGGCAAAGAGAATCATGTGCCGGGCCTGCCGGTCCAGAATCCGTGCGCCG
>CACXCV010000105.1 GCA_902766215.1 Oscillospiraceae bacterium | reverse complement strand
TGTTATATCGAGCGGGACGGGCAGTATCTGATGCTGCACCGGGTGAAAAAGCACAACGACGTCAACCGCGACAAGTGGATTGGCGTGGGCGGGCATGTAGAGCCGGGCGAAACGCCCGAACAGTGCCTCCTGCGCGAGGTAAAGGAGGAGACGGGCCTGACGCTTACCAGCTGGCGCGCCTGCGGCGAGATTCTGTTTGACAGCGCCCCCTGGCCCCAGGAGATGATGCACCTCTACCACGCCGACGGCTTTTCCGGCACGCCCGGCGACTGTGACGAGGGCGAGCTGGTCTGGCTGGACAAGGCGCAGCTGCGCCGCCTGCCGGCCTGGGAGGGGGACTTTATCTTTCTGACGCTGATGGAGCGCTGTGTCCCCTATTTCCATCTGGCGCTGCACTATGACGGCGACCAGCTGCGCGAGGCCGTGCTTGACGGCCGGGCGCTGCCCCTGCCGGGATGGGAGGCGGCGCTGTGAAGCTGCTGGTTTCCGCCTGCCTGCTGGGCGTCCCCTGCCGGTTCGACGGCGCGGCACGGCCCAACGCCGCTGTGATGGCCCTGGCGAAGGAGCACGAGCTGATCCCCATCTGCCCGGAGTGCTATGGCGGGCTGCCCATCCCCCGCGTGCCGTCCGAGCGGCGGGGCGAGGGCGTGATGGCCCAGTCCGGTGCGGACGTGACCGCCCAGTACCGGCGCGGCGCAGCCGCCGCACTGCGCCTGGCCACGCTGCTGGGGGCCGAGGCCGCCATTCTCAAAGAGCGCAGCCCTTCCTGCGGCCACGGGCTGATCTACGACGGCAGCTTTACCCACACGCTGATTCCGGGCGACGGCGTGACGGCCGAGCTGCTGCTGGCGCACGGCATCCCCGTGCTGGGCGAGTCGCAGCTGGATCAGCTGCCCAGCCTGTCCAGCAGGGCCGTGCAGCCCTCCACCAGGTCGTCCCAGGTGGACTGAAAGTCGCCGGTGTACCACGGGTCGGCAATGTCGCGGGGATTGGGCGTTCCGTCCAGCAGACGGGCAATTTTCCCCTCCGGGTCGCCGCCGCAGATGGCGCGCATCCGGCGAATGTTGGCCGTCTCCATCCCCAGCAGCCAGTCGTAGCGGTCATAGTCCGCCCGGCAGAGCTGCACCGCGCGCTTGCCGCCGCAGTCGATGCCGTGGCTGGCCAGCATCCGCCGCGCCGGGGGATAGACCGGGTTGCCGATCTCCTCGGTGCTGGTGGCGGCCGAGGCGATGACAAACTCTGCCTCCAGCCCGCGGCGGCGCACCATGTCGCGCAGGATCATTTCCGCCATGGGGCTGCGGCAGATGTTGCCCAGGCAGACAAACAGGATTTTGGTCATTCTGCTGTTCTCCTTGCCAATTGGATTGGTTCACGGTATATTCCAGCCTGCGGCGGGATATACCGTGTTGCATTTTATCACATGATAAATCAAAACGCCATTCCCATTTTCGCGGCACGGGTCGGCCGCCGGGGGGCCGCCCGTTCTGCCAATTGCCTTTTCCGGCGGGATATGTTATAATAGCACATCAAACAGAGTTACGAAGGAACAAATGGAGGTGGCGTCGTGAAGCGGCTGCTGCTGTCTTTTCTGCTTTGCCTGGCCCTGGCCGCCGGCGCGTCCGCTGCCGGGATCGACGCGCTGTTTATCAGCTGCAACGTCACTGCCGACGGCGCGGCGGAATATTCCATGGCGGTGTCCTGCCGGTTTGACACGCTGGAAAAATCAATTACCCTGCCCCTGGCCGGCGAGCGGCCCAGCGGCGTGACGCTCTCCGGCGCAGACTGGAGCCTGGACTCCAGCGGCGGCTGGTCGCGCGTGGTGGCCAAAAGCAGCGACGGCTTTGTGGGCCGGCAGACCTTTGTGGTCAGCTGGCGCGCCGCGCTGCCCGCCGCCAGCGGCGGCAGCGTCACGCTGCCGCTGGTCAGCAGCCGCTGGGACGAGGACGCGGCCGAGGTGACCTTTTCCATCGAGCTGCCCGACGTGCCGCAGAGCGCCCCGGCGCTGATCAGCGGCTACAGCGGTGAGCTGCTCAACGCGCTGGAGCTGAAGGGCGTGACGCTCTCCGGCAGCCTGCCCGAGGGGCTGATGGCCCACGAGGCGCTGAGCATCGACCTGACCATGCCGGAGGGGACCTTTGCCGCCCACGGCCTGCGCAGCCTGCTGGCGCTGGACTGGGGCCTGGTGCTGCTGGCCGCGCTGGCCGGCCTGTGCATTCTCTATTGGGCGCGGACGCTGCGCAACCGCCGCATCGCTGTCTCGTCCCGCGTGCTGCCGCCGGAGGGCTGGGTCCCGGCCGAGCTGCCGGTGATTCTCTCCGGCGACTATCCGGACATGGCCTCGCAACTGCTCTTCTGGGGGCGGCTGGGCTATCTCAACATCGATTTTGCCGGGGGCGAGCTGGTGCTCAGCCAGGCCATGCCCATGGGCAGCGAGCGCCCCGGCTATGAAACGACGCTGTTCCGCGCCATATTCGACGGCCGGCGCGAATTCTGGGTGCCGGATCGCCGCCTGCGGCAGGCGCAGGCCCAGGCCGCGCAGAGCGCCATGCGCCTGTGGCGTGCGCAGCTGTTCGACCGGCAGGGCGGCAACCCCCGCCTGATGGCGCTGCTGGCGGCGCTAACGGCCGGGCTGGCCGCCAGCGTGTCCATCGCTGCGCTGCTGCCCGTCGGCATCGGCTGGACGCTGCTGAGCGTTCTGGCCTTTTTGCCCGGCGTGGGGCTGAGCCTGCTGGGGCAGCAGGCCGTGGGCGCGCTGCGGCGCCGGCCATGGCTTCACAGCCAGCCGCTGCCCGGGCTGGCTGCGCTGCTGGCGCTGACGCTGCTGGCGGCAGGCCGCCCGCTGTATGTTCTTCCGGCGCTGGCCATGCAGGTCTTCACCGGCTGGCAGCTGGCCTTTGGCGGCCGGCGCAGCGCCGTGGGGGCCGAGGCCCTGGGCCAGCTGCTGAGTCTGCGGCGCTTTCTGCTGCGCGCCAGCCAGCGCCGCCTGCAGCAGATGCTGCAGCGCGACCCGGGCTGGCTGCAAACCATTCTGCCCTATGCTGCACAGCTGGGCCTGTCAGCCCGGCTGGCCCGGCGCATCGGCAGCGTCCGCATTGAGGAGCCGGCCTGGCTGCGCACCGACGAGGCGCTGAACACCCCCGAGCAGCTGGCAGCCGCCACCGACGCACTGCTGATCCGCCTGCGCGGCCAGCGTCGCAGAAGCCTGCGCCGCCGCCTGCGGCAGCTGCTGCACTGAGCGCCGGGACCGGCCTTTTTCACATTGCCCGCTGGAATTCGCATCATTGAAGGAAGCAAGGAGGAACCGTCCATGCCGAAAACCGTGTTGATCGTGGAAGACGAACGCGCAATTGTTGAAATTCTGAAGTTTAACCTCACCCGGGCAGGCTATGCCCCGCTGGAGGCTGCCGACGGCGAGGCCGGGCTGCAGCTGGCGCGCGAGGCCGACCCCGACCTGATTCTGCTGGATCTGATGCTGCCCAAGGTGGATGGCTTTGAGGTGTGCCGCCGCCTGCGGGCCGAGGGCAACACGGTGCCCATCCTGATGCTGACGGCCCGCGAGGGCGAGCAGGACAAGGTGCTGGGGCTGGAATCCGGCGCGGACGACTATATCACCAAGCCCTTTTCCATGCCGGAGCTGCTGGCCCGGGTAAAGGCCAACATCCGCCGCCGGGGCTATGACGCGCCCGCGCCCGCGGGAGAGCCGCAGCAGCTGGTGCTGGGCGGGCTGACCATCGATCTGGGCTCGCACACCGTGCAGAAAAACGGCCAGGTGCTGGAGCTGACGCAGAAGGAGTTTGACCTGCTGCGGCTTTTCGCCTCTGCCCCCGGCAAGGTGTTCACCCGCGAGGAGCTGATGACGGAGGTCTGGCAGTACGACTACTACGGCGACCTGCGCGCCGTGGACGTCGCCGTGCGCCG
>CACXCV010000104.1 GCA_902766215.1 Oscillospiraceae bacterium | reverse complement strand
GAGTGGTTTCGCCCTTATGGACACACAGACGAGGGCATCCCATATTACGGGCTTGTAACAGACATCCGCGAAATGAAAGCCGCCGACGTTACGCCGGTGGTGCGGTGTAAAGACTGCCGATATGCAGGCGTACACGTAGTAGACGATACGCATGAGATCGTCGGCCACTGGTGTGGGCTGCTCGATATCGACGATGTATCCGATGACGATTTTTGCAGCTTTGGCAAGCGCAAGGAGAATGAAAAAGATGACTGACTGCACCAAGACGCTGGACTTTTTCGCCGCATGGAAGCGGCTATGCAAAGCGCAGCACGGCGCTTGCAGCGGCTGCCCCATGACCGAGGACGCGAGCGGCAGGATCTTCACCTGCCTGCGCTTTGCTTTTGAGCAGCCTGCCGAGGCCGTCAGGATCGTGCAGGCGTGGGCGGACGCGCGCCCCGTGTTCACGTGGGCGTACAAGCTGCGGGAGCTGCTGCCATGTGCAGACATGGAGCAGGTCGTATCGTCCCTATGCCCGGGGGAGCTTTTCGGCGGGCCGGGGCCATCGCGGCTGCACTGCGCCACAAAAGATGCTGACTGCCGCGCCTGCTGGCAGCGCGAGTATGCGGAGGGCGAGTGATGGGGCAGAAAAATGCATGGCTGGCGCGCAAGGAAGCGGCCGCCCAGGCGCGGCTGGAAAGGGAGCTGGCGATCCACTGCCAGATCGGCGCGGACGCGGCGGCCATCGCGGCCAGTGAGGTGCTGCACCTGGGCCCGCAGCGGGCTGCGGACTTCCACGCGGCCTTCTGCCAGGCGTACATGGAGATCTGCAAGGTCATGGCCGAGGACACCCGAGACATGGAGTATGCCCGGGCGGCGGTGGACCGGCGGCTGGCGCCGATCTTTGGCGAGCGGCTGGTGCCGTGGGAGGAGCGATATGGTCACGCTCTATGACAAGGTCTGTGCCCAGTGCGGCAAGCCGTACCGCGTGGCGCAGCCGAAAAGCAAGTACTGCAGCCGGGCGTGCGGCCATGCGGCGCGGGTGGGCATGACGGTCCAGCGGCTGGGCGACAAGCGGCCGCCCGTGCCGTGCCGGATCCTGATCACGCAGGACGCGCCGGTCAAAGCCGAGGTGCAGCCACGGCGCGGGGCGGTATATGAGGCGCTGCGGCACGAGGGCTTCTGGTCGATCCGGATGGGCGGCGTGCCGGTGATCCTATACCCGGGCGAGTGCCGCGAGCTGCCGCCGCCCCGGCCGGCACAGAAGGACCCGGGCGCTGCCTGCGCACGGGGAGAAGAAACCGAGAAAAAGGAGACGAGAATATGTTGAATTTGGCGACGATCCAGGGCCGCCTGACACGGGACCCGGAGCTGCGATATACCCAGGGAAACAAGCCGGTGTGCCGCTTTACGCTGGCCAGCAGCGAGACCTATAAGGACACGGAGAGGACGCTCTACATCGACTGCGTAGCATGGACGGGCACAGCCGAGTTTGTAGCCCGGTACTTCCGCAAGGGCCAGCAGGCGCTGGTGCAGGGCCGGCTGGGCACGGACAGCTGGACCGACAGCGACGGCGCCAAGCGGAGCAAGACCATCCTGACGGCGGACCGCATCTTTTTCTGCGGCTCTCGGGCCGCGACGGAGCAGCCTTTGCCGGCGGCACAGGAAGAGCCGCTGCCGGAGGAGGACCAGCTGCCCTTTTAAGCGCACAAAGCAGGCCCCGGACAGATGTCCGGGGCCTGCGGCTGTTTTATGGCTGGTGGTGGACGCTGAAAGGGGAGCGGCCTGCGGCTGCTCCCTTCCCTGCGGTGGTGTGGCCTGGGCAAGATACTGGTCGATCAGGATCTGAATATGGAAAGAGGGGGAAATAAAAAAATCCAAATTTTTTTCGCCAAATGTATTGACGCGAATGCATAATATACTGTATAAGTGTATACAGAATACCACAAACAGGAAGTACAGGGGGGTGAGGCAGTGAGTAAGCTGCTGTGTGTAGACCATGGCGGAGAGCGCTGGAGACTGCAGCTGCTGCCGCCGCCGCCGCCGCGCGGGCTGACGCGCGGAGAGCGCCGGGCATATACGGCGGCCGCTGCGTCACTGCGCAACGACCGAACGAGCTTTTTTAAACTGGAATTGCTGCTGTATGCAAACTTTTCACCCTGCGACCTTTTTGTCACGCTGACATACGACGAGGCGCACCTGCCGCCTGGCTGGCGGGAGAGCAAGCGCAACGCACCTGCGGCGCTGCGCCGGCTCCGGGAAAGCCGCGCAGCCAGAGGGCAGCCACTTCGATATGTATATGTACACGAGTCGCTGCATGGCGACGGCCGTCCGCATCACCACCTGATATGCAATGCTGCGGATGGAAAAGACGCATGGGATGCCATATGGCCCGGCGGATATACAGACGTAGAGACCATCGCGGCCGCTGGCGGCATCGCCTTTGTGGCGCAGTACGTGACCAAGGAGCCGCGCGACAAGGGAAAGCCTCGTCCGGGGGAGCGGATGTGGACGCCAAGCCGCGGTCTACGCAGGCCGGAGCACTACACGCTGGATGTCCCGGATGACTACGCCATCACGCTGCCGGACGGCGCACGGCCGATCTCGCCGGGGCTTGATACGGCGGTCCGGCTGCCCCACTGGGGCGGCGGAGAGTATCGGCGGGTTGATGCCATCATTCCAACGAAAACCGAACATTTCTATTCTATTTTGACTTGACACACTGGATAACTTATCGGTGGAGGTAACAATATGCGCTTGCCAAATGAAACCCCGTGTGATATGATAAGGGTGCAAGGCGGACGAGTGGTCTGCCCGCGATGCGGGAGACTGACCACACAGCGAGTCGAGCCGCAGACCGTGCTGCTCCACGCGCCAGTGTACTGCAAGCTTTGCAAGACCGAGACGATCGTAAATCTTGACCCGATGAGCCAGAGCCATAGCGCCAGCGCCGATTGATCCCCGCAGATGCGGTGATCGGTCGGCGCTTTGCTTTGCTCCGAGGTGATAGCCGGATGCCTGAGCGCCGCCGAGCCCCATCTGTGGGCGAGACGGACAGGGCGCGGAGAGAGGGCGACAGAATGGATTACAAGAGCCACAGATGGCTGCAG
>CACXCV010000103.1 GCA_902766215.1 Oscillospiraceae bacterium | reverse complement strand
GTCTACGAGGGCGAGACGCTGCCCCCCGACTTTGTCTGCCCCCTGTGCAAGCACGGGCCGGAGGACTTTGAGCGGCTGTAAGCCGCCGCCCCCTTCATTCATCC
Organism: Oscillospiraceae bacterium; assembly: GCA_902766215.1. Lineage (GTDB taxonomy): Bacteria > Bacillota > Clostridia > Oscillospirales > Oscillospiraceae > RUG11142. The sequence continues at coordinate 2,555 of CACXCV010000103.1, read as the reverse complement.
GGATATAAAAATGGCCGCCAGGCGTGCAGAGCACGCCTGGCGGCTGCTGTTATTTCCTTGGCTGCAAAGCCGGCGCTGCCGGCCTCTGCCCCGCTTATCGCTTGGTCACGATGTGGTCCTTGTCCTTATAGATGCAGTTGGCCGGCACCACACCCCGCACGCACGAGGTGGGATAGACATTGGAGCCGCGGCCGATCACTGTCCCGGGGTTCAGCACGCTGTTGCAGCCCACCTCGGCCCCGTCGCCCAGCATGGCACCCACTTTTTTGCGGCCGGTCTCCAGGTTTTCGTCCCCGTTGTGGATCACCACCAGGGTCCTGTCGCTCTTCACGTTGGAGGTCACCGCGCCCGCGCCCATGTGCGCCTTATAGCCCAGGATGGAGTCGCCTACATAGTTATAGTGCGGCACCTGCACATTGTCAAACAGGATCACGTTTTTCAGCTCGGTGGAGTTGCCCACCACACAGTGCTCGCCTACCAGGGCGCTGCCGCGGATGAAGGCGCACTGGCGCACCTCGGTGCCGTGTCCGATGATGCACGGCCCCTTGATATAGGCCGTGGGGAACACGGTCGCGTCCCTGGCAATCCACACATCCTCGGCCGGATGGTCATATTCCTCTGCAGAGAGGCCCTGCCCCAGCCGGAGGATCAGCTCGCCGATGGAGGCCAGCGCCTCCCAGGGGTATTCGGTTGTTTCCAGCAGCGGCGCCGCCATGGTGTGGCTCAGATCAAATAAATCCACTGTCTTCAGCATGCTTATTTCACCTCAATCAGATGGCCGGAGCGCTCCATGGCCGCGATAATGGCGTCCACATTGGCCCGGCAGTCGTCCAGCGTGCCGGCCTCGGCCATTACGCGCAGCACCGGCTCGGTGCCGCTCTTGCGCAGCAGCACGCGGCCGTTGTCGCCCAGGCGGGCGGTGCACTCGTCCACCGCGGCCTGCACGGCCGGGTCGGCCAAGGTGCCGTCTTTGTCGTCCACCCTGACGTTTTTCAGCACCTGCGGATACATGCTCACGCCGGAGGCCAGCAGCGACAGCGGCAGATTGGTTTCGGTCATGATCTGCATCAGCATCACGGCGGTGATCAGGCCGTCGCCGGTGTGGGCATATTTGCGGAAGATGATGTGGCCCGACTGCTCGCCGCCGATCATGTGGTCGTTGGCCTTCATGTTTTCATAGACATAGCGGTCGCCCACTGCCGTCTTCTCATAGGCAATGCCCTCGCGGTCCAGCGCCTTATACAGGCCAAAGTTGGACATGACCGTGGTGACCACTGTGTTGGTGGGCAGGTTGCCGGTCTGCCGGAGATATTTGGCGCAGATGTACATAATCTTGTCGCCGTTGACCTCCTGCCCGTTTTCATCCACGGCCAGGCAGCGGTCGGCATCGCCGTCAAAGGCAAAGCCCACGTCCAGCTTGTTGTCCACCACAAACTGCTTCAGGCTCTCCAGATGGGTCGAGCCGCAGTTCAGGTTGATGTTCACGCCGTTCGGCTCGGCGTGAATCACGCTGGTTTTGGCGCCCAGCGCGTCAAACACCGCACGGCCGATCATCCAGGCGCTGCCGTTGGCGCAGTCGAGGCCCACCTTTTTCTTTTCAAACGAGTGGGTGGCCAGGCTGGCCAGATAGCCGATGTAGCGGTTGCGGCCGGAATAGAAGTCCACCGTGCAGCCAATCTCGTCGCCCACTGCCCAAGGCAGCTCGGCCGGCTGGCCGTCGATATACTGCTCCAGCTGGGCCTGCAGCGCGTCGTCCATCTTTTCGCCCTCGGCGTTCATCAGCTTGATGCCGTTGTCATAGAAGGGGTTGTGGCTGGCTGAAATCATAATGCCGCAGTCAAAGCCCTCGGTGCGGGTGATATAGCTCACACAGGGCGTCGTGGTCACATGCAGCAGATAGGCGTCGGCGCCGGAGGCGGTGATACCGGCCGCCAGCGCGCTCTCATACATATAAGACGAGCGGCGGGTGTCCTTGCCGATGACAATGCGCGCCTTCTTTTCGCGGCCGTAGTACCAGCCCAGAAAGCGCCCGGTCTGAAAGGCGTGCATGGCCGTCAGGTCAGCGCCCGCCTTGCCGCGAAAGCCGTCTGTTCCAAAATATTTTCCCATATGCTTCACTCCTTACAGCATGCTTGCCGCGTCGTGATCGAGATAAATCTCCACATCGGGGTGCAGCTGCAGCACCGAAGCAGGAACCTCCTCCGTCACCGGGCCAAGGATGGTCTTGCGGATGATCTCCGCCTTGCCCTTGCCAAGGGCGATGAGCATGATGCGCCGCGCGTTCATCACGGTGCGGATGCCCATGGTCACCGCCTGGGTGGGCACCTCGTCCAGCGAGTTGAAAAACCGCTGGTTGGCCTCGCGGGTCGAGGGCGTCAGGTCCACCAGGTGCGTCCGCGAACCAAAGGGCGTGCCCGGCTCGTTGAAGCCAATGTGGCCGTTGTTGCCGATGCCCAGCAGCTGCAGGTCGATGCCGCCGGCGGCGGCAATGGCCCGGTCATAGTCGCCCGCGGCCTCGATGTCCAGGCCCGAGGGCACATGGGTGTTGGCCAGGT
>CACXCV010000102.1 GCA_902766215.1 Oscillospiraceae bacterium | reverse complement strand
TGCGCGGAATATTGACGGTTGTACACAGTGGCTGGAGGAAGCGCGCCCGTCCTATGGGGCGCTGCTGCTGCAATCCCTCCGGTTTCCTGTGCTTTTATGTATGTGCGCCTATGCGCGCGTTGGACGGCGGCTGTCCGTGCTGGCCATGGGCCTGTATGGCGGATGGCTGTGCTGCGTCATGACGCAGATGCTCTGGTCGCAGGGCTTTTTGGGACTGCTGCTGGCGGTGCAGCGGCTGCTGTTTGGCAGGCTCCTGCTGCTTCCGCTGGATTTTTTGCTGGCGCTGCGCTGCCGCGGGCTGCACCGGCCAATGGAAATTGGCTGGGCCGCTGCGGCAGAGCTGGCGGCGGTTTTTGCGCTGTGCGCGCTGTGCGCAGCGCTGGACGCAGTGGTTACTCCGGTCATGCTGTCTTTTTTTCTGTGGTTGGGAACGTAATTTCTGAAAAGGGTTGTCTATCATGCTGGAAGAAATTGAGCGGTACGAGCAGTGTCTCACCGACGTGAAACACGCATCTGCCAACACGGTCAGCTCCTATGTGCGCGACGTGCGGCAGTTTGCGTCATATCTGTCTGAGACGGCCGGCATGCCGCTTGAGGACGTCCAGCGCGAGCAGGTGTGCGAATACCTGCAATGGATGCAGGAGCAGGGGAAGAGTCCGTCCACCGTTTCGCGGGCCATGGCGTCGCTGAAAAACTTTTACACCTTCCTGCTGGCGGAAAACGAGGTCGAGGCCAACCCGGCTGTGGACATCACCACGGAAAAGGTGGTGAAAAAGTTGCCGCAGGTTTTGACCAACGCCGAGGTGGAGCTGCTGCTCAGTCAGCCCCAGTGCGTGGACATGAAGGGCTATCGGGACAAGGCGATGCTGGAGCTGCTTTACGCCACCGGCATCCGTGTGAGCGAAATGATTGCCCTGAACTTTGACGACGTCAGCCTGGCAGGGGAGTTTATCCGCTGCTGCGGCAAGGGGAAGGAGCGGATTATTCCGCTCTATCCGGCAGCTGTGCGGGCGCTGGCTGACTATATGCAGGACATCCGGCCCAACATGATTGCCGACCCGGAGGAAGAGGCGCTGTTTGTCAACATGAGCGGCGAGCGCATGTCCCGGCAGGGCTTCTGGAAGATTGTCAAGCATTATCAGCAGACGGCCAGGATCGAAAAGGATATCACGCCGCACACCCTGCGGCACAGCTTTGCCACCCATCTGCTGGAGAACGGCGCCGATTTGCAGTCGATCCAGGAGATGCTGGGTCACAGCGACATTTCTTCCACCCAGATCTATACCCAGCTGGTCAAGCAGCATCTGAAATCCGTTTATAACAAATATCATCCCAGGGCCTGAGGACAAGCCAGTCCCCGGCAAAAAGGAGTAAACCATGGCTTTGTTTTCCAGCAACCGTTATTTTAAGCCAGGCAAGGGCGTGGAAAGGGACGAACCGCAGAAAAAGGCGTTCTTCCGGTTCTTCGAGCTGTATTTCCGCAAGTTCTGGAAGTATATCCTGATCAACCTGATCTATGTCGCCGTGCTGCTGCCGTTTATCCTCTATCTGTATGCCACAGTGTATGACATGCTGTACTATCTGTTTATGGCCATGGGCTTCACGCCGGAGCAGATTGAAAATGTCTGGACACCGTTTTTATATCTGGCTACGCTGTATTACAACTATCTGCCCGCGCCGGTGACCAACGTGCTGCTGGTGCTGTCGGTGCTGGCCTATGGCCCCTGCCGTGCCGGCATGACCTATGTGCTGCGCAACTTTGCCTGTGAGCAGCACGCCTGGATTTCCGACATCTGGGACAAGGCAAAGGAAAACTGGAAGCAGGGTATGCTCTTCGGCGTACTGGACATGCTGGTACTGTTCGTTGCCGTGTTCAACCTCAGCTATCGCCCCGAGTCGATCGGGGGCGGGATGGCGTCGCTGCTGACGGCCAGCAAATATCTGACGGTGCTGGCGGTGCTGCTCTACAGCTATATGCGCAAGTACATCTTCCTGATGATTGTCACCGTCAAGCTGAAGGCCACGGCCATCGTCAAAAACGCCTGGCTGCTGATGATGATCGGCATCTTCCGCAACGTCGGCTCCGGCCTGCTCAACGCGCTGCTGTGGCTGGGCGGCTATGCCCTGGTGCTGCTGGTGCATCCGATGTTTGAGGCGCTGCTGCTGCCGTTCCTGCTGCCGGTGTTCACCAACTATCTCAGCATTTTTGCCTCGTATCCGCTGATCCGGAAGTACATGGTCGAGCCCATCGAGCAGATGAGCCCGCAGGAGCGCGAGGCGCTGATGCAGCCCAGCAGCAAAAAGCTTGAAAAACAGGCGCGCAAGGCCCGCAAAGCCCGGGAAAAGGATCAATATTACAATTCCTGAGCTGGAATATTACAACAAATGAGAGGTATCCTGTTATGGCTAAACAACCTGCAGTCACGCCCCACGGCGACCCCAATGTGATGGTCAGCCCCATGTCCGGGTTTATCCGCATGCACCTGTACGCCGAGGTGGGCGCGCTGGCGGTTTTCACCATTGCCGAGCTGCTCTTTGCCGGGCTGGAACTGGGGTCGTGGTTCGAGTTTGTCCTGGGCGCAGTCTGCACCGTGCTGTGGATCGCGTTCGACTTTTCCTCCACGCTCAACGCCGCCATGCGCGACCGCAACCTGGTAAAGTACAAATACATTCAGTATGACAAGTGGAAGGGACTTAAAAGCGGCCTGTTTGCCCAGATTCCGGGTGTGGTGGTCATTATCCTGATCTGGCTGACCAACAGCCGCCCGGGCGGGCTGAACGAATGGGTGCGCCTGTTCTATTTCATCCTCTACGGCCCCATCACGCCGTTTACCGGCGCGCTGACGCCCATCAGCCAGGCCTTTTTCCTGCTGCCGGTGTGGATCTGCCCGGCGGTGGCCGCACTGGCCTATTACTGCGGCTATAACGAGATCCCGTTCTTTGCCAACATCGTGTATAAAAATCGCGCCCGCAGCAAAAAGCTGCGGTAATCCACCGGTCCGCACCCCCATATACTCTATGGGGGTGCTTGTCTTTGAAACGATGGATGAAACACAACTGGAAGAAGCTTGCTGCCGCCGTGCTGCTGGTGCTGATCGCCGTTTGCAGCCGGTATGAGTCGCTGCGCAGCCAGCCTGTACTGGCAGCAGATCAGACGCCCTGCCGAATTGTCATCGACCCCGGCCACGGCGGCGAGGACGGCGGCGCGACTGGCGTGGCCGGTACGCGGGAGAGCGACCTGAACCTGGCCGTCAGTCTGCGCTTGCAGGCCTTGCTGCGGCTGTTTGGACACGAGCCGGTGATGGTGCGCACCACCGACACGGCGGTCTACTCCGCCGGGGCCGGAACCATTTCGGAGAAAAAGGTCTCGGACATTCACAACCGCGTCAGGCTGGTCAACGACACGCCCGGGGCGCTGCTGGTGAGCATCCACCAGAACTTTTTCACCCAGGGCCAATACAGCGGAGCGCAGGTGTTCTATGCCGACGACGCATACAGCCGTGAACTGGCGCAGCAGATGCAGGCGCAGCTGCGCGCGTCGCTGGATCCGGGCAACCGCCGGGAGGCAAAGGGTGCGGCCGGCACGGTGTATCTGATGAACCACATTCAGACGCCGGGGATTCTGGTCGAGTGCGGTTTCTTGTCCAATGCGGCCGAGGAGGCCCGGCTGAACACCCCGGCCTATCAGACCCGGCTGGCCATGACCATGGCAGCGGTGCTGCTGCAGAATCTGGAGGATGCCAATGAAGTCTAAAACCGTGTATGTATGCACCAGCTGCGGCGGAGAGTCACTGCGCTGGCAGGGGCGGTGCCCCGCCTGCGGCGAGTGGAACACCCTGCAGGAGCAGACGGCGGCGCCCGCCGCAGCCAAAACGGCGCGCCCGGCCACGGCGGGGGAGCGGCGGGCGCCGCGCACTCTGGCACAGCTGTCCACCGTGGACGAGGTGCGCTTTCCTACCGGCATGGCCGAGCTGGACCGCGTGCTGGGCGGCGGCTGCGTGGCCGGGTCGCTGATTCTGGTGGGCGGCGCGCCGGGCATCGGCAAGTCCACGCTGCTGCTGCAGATCTGCCGGGACCTGTGCCGAAGCCGTACCGTGCTCTATGCTTCCGGCGAGGAATCGGAGCACCAGCTGAAGCTGCGCGCCACGCGCCTGGGCGTTGCGGCCGAACAGCTGTACGTCATGGCAGAGACCAGCCTGAACGAGATCGTCGAGGCGGCCAGAAGCCTCAAGCCCAATGTGCTGATCGCCGACTCGATCCAGACCCTGTCCAACCCGGACAACAGCTCGGCGCCTGGCAGCGTTTCACAGGTGAAGGACTGCACCATGGCGCTGATGCAGCTGGCCAAGGGCGACGGGATCACCGTGTTTGTGGTGGGCCACATCAACAAGGACGGGGCCATTGCCGGCCCCAAGGTGCTCGAGCACATGGTTGACACGGTTTTGTATTTCGAGGGCGACCGCCACAGCTCCTACCGACTGCTGCGGGCGGAGAAAAACCGCTTTGGCTCCACCCACGAGCTGGGTGTGTTCGATATGCGCGGCGACGGTCTGCACGAGGTACCCAATCCGTCGGAGATGCTGCTCTCCGGCCGGCCGCTGAACACGCCGGGTACCTGTGTGGCCTGTGTGATGGAGGGCAGCCGCCCGGTGCTGGCTGAGGTACAGGCGCTGGTGACCAAAACGAGCTTTAACGTCCCGCGGCGCACCACCGAGGGCTTTGACTTCAACCGGGCGGTGCTGCAGATGGCTGTGCTGGAAAAGCGCGGGGGCATTCGCCTGGGCGAATGCGACGTGTATATCAATGTGGTTGGCGGGCTGAGTCTGGACGAGCCGGCGGCGGACCTGCCGGTAGTGCTGGCTGCGGCCTCCAGCTATCGGGAGCGTCCCATTGACAACGCCACCGCCGCCATCGGCGAGGTGGGCCTGACGGGCGAGGTGCGCGCGGTGGCCTTTCTGGAGCAGCGGCTGCAGGAACTGGGCCGTCTGGGCTTCCGCCGGGTGCTGATTCCGGCCCAGGGCACGGCCAAGCTGCTGGCGCCCGGGGGGATGACGCTGCTGCGGGTGCGCACCATCGGCGAGGCGATCGGCGCGGCGCTGGATTCTTAACGGTTCGGCGCGCAATTCCTAACGGTTCCTTGAGGGGCGGCGGCTTGCGAAAGCCGCCGCATTTTGTTATAATTGTTTTAATACAGTTGCAAAAGGAGGAAATGCCGTTGAATATCCTGCACCTGAAGTACGCGGTGGAGATAGCCAACACCAAGTCGATCAGTCAAGCGGCCGAAAATCTGTATATGGGTCAGCCAAACCTGTCGCGCGCAATCAAAGAGCTGGAGGGCAGCCTTGGCATTACGATCTTCAACCGGACGACCAAGGGCATTTCCATCACACCGGAGGGCGAGGAATTTCTCCATTATGCGCGGCGGATCATCGCGCAGGTGGAAGAGGTAGAATCCCGGTATCAAAACGGGCGGCAGCCGCGGCAGACGTTTTCCATCTGTGTGCCCCGCGCCGGCTACATCTCGGCGGCGCTGGCCGAGTTTGCCAAAACGATCCGCACCGATCAGCCGGCAGATATCTTTTATCAGGAGACCGATTCGCAGCGCGCAATACAAAATGTGATCAACGGGGACTATAATCTGGGCATTGTACGCTATCAGCTGCCGTTTGAGCGATATTTTGAGAGCTTGTTTGCGGAGAAAAAGCTGGGCTGGCTGACGGTGACCGAATATGCCTATCTGCTGCTGATGTCGCGGCGGCATCCGCTGGCTGAAAAGGACACCATCCATTTTTCCGATCTGGCAGGGTATATCGAAATATCTCACGCCGACCAGTATGTCCCCACAGTGCCGGTGATTGACGTCAAGCGTGCCGAGCTGAGCCAGTTTGTGGACAAGCATATCTATGTGTTTGACCGGGGCAGCCAGTTCGAACTGCTGGAAAAGGTTCCGGACACGTTTATGTGGGTTTCAGCCGTGCCGGACGACGTGCTGAACAAATATCAGCTGGTGCAGCGCGGCTGCGCGGACAACCACAAGGTGCACCGGGATGTACTGATCTTCCGGCGGGACTATCACATATCCGAGTTGGACCGCCGCTTTATTCACGCCGTGCGCGAGGCCCGGCGGCGGTATATAGCCGGAGACAGGCAAGAAGTGCATTGTTAGGGGGTATATCATTCGTTACATGGTATTATGTAATATCTGCATTTCAGTCGGGACAAAATGTATGATATGGTTGTTGATATCATGTGAGGTGAATGTGTATGCTGGAGAAGCCTGTCTCCTCTGCGGTGCTGGAGCGGCTGCCGACCTATCTGAACTATCTGCGCTCCCTTCCAACTGAGGTGGTCAACATCTCGTCGGCATCCATTGCCCGTGCGCTGTCGCTGGGCGAGGTGCTGGTTCGCAAGGATCTGGCGGCAATCTGCGACATCGGCAAGCCGAAGGTCGGCTATTCGGTGACGGATCTGATCTGCGTCATTGAAAAATATCTGGGCTATAACCGCACGGATACGGCGGTGATCGTCGGCGCGGGCAAGCTGGGCCGCGCGCTGCTGGACTATGACGGTTTCAGCGGCTATGGGATGAACCTTATCGCCGCCTTTGACGTTGACCCACAGTCACAGGGGACGGCATACAGCGGCAAACCGGTGATGCCGCTGAGCCGGCTGGCGGCGTTCTGCCGCGAAAACGACATCCGCATCGGCATTCTTACGGTGCCGGTCGAGCAGGCGCAGGAAGTCTGTGACCTGATGATCGACTGCGGCATCCGCGCGATCATGAACTTTGCACCGGTTCATCTGGTAACGCGCAAGGACGTGCTGATCAAGAACGAAAACATTGCCATCTCCCTAGCCCTGCTGGCCAAGCGCTACAGCGAACAAGTAGCGGAGGAGACAATGCTGTAGGTCCGGGCGGCGAAATTGTGCTGGACAAATGCCCACGGGGTTGGTATAATCAATACTAATTCGCCAGAGGGGAGCGAGCTGCGATGAAGTGTCCGTTTTGCGGCTATGAAGAGAGTAAGGTCATTGATTCCCGCCATTCCGAGGACGGTGCGTCCATTCGCCGCCGCCGCGAGTGCCTTTCGTGTCAAAAGCGCTTTACCACCTATGAAACGGTGGAGACCCTGCCGCTGATTGTGATCAAAAAAGACGGCAGCCGCCAGAGCTTCGACCGGGACAAGGTCACGCGCAGCATGGTGCGCGCATGTGAAAAGCGCCGCGTGACCATGGCTGAGATGGAGGCGGCCGCACTGGAGATCGAGCAGATTCTGCAAAATTCGATGGAGCGCGAGGTCAGCTCCGAGTACATCGGCGAGCTGGTTATGGAGCGGCTCAAGCCGCTGGACGAGGTGGCTTATATCCGGTTTGCTTCGGTTTACCGCCAGTTCAAGGACATCAACACCTTTATGAACGAGCTGAAAAAGATTCTGGCTGAGAAATAATGTTTGGCCGCCCCGCTGGTACCCAGCGGGGCGGTTTGCTGTGTTATAAAAAGTTGTAATAGTGCGGCAGCTCCATGTCGGCCAGATGGTGCAGCATAGCCTGCAGCTCCACAATCCGGCTGAGGGTTTCTTCCGTGTCTGCCAGCTGGGCATAACAGCGCATGCTTTCAAAAGAATAGGTCAGGTCGTCCGTCTCGGCATGGCGGAGAAAGCAGCCCCAGAAGCCCTGGTGGTCCTGCCACCGGGCGTGTGCCGATTCAACCGCCTGCGATGCGGCGGCCATGTCGCCGCGCAGCGCGGCGTGGTAAGCGCTGTCCAGCGTCTGAACAATCTGATCAGTCAGCGCGGCAACCCGCCCGGCCGTCAGCCAGCAGCCCAGCACCAGCACGGCCAGCAACAGCAGAGAGCAAATCAGATATTTCATTTCAGTCCCTCCCGCGGCAGCCAGTATTGTTTGCCGCCCGGCTCCTGCGTGAACAGAAACACGTCCTTTGCCCGCAGGCTGCGCTGGCGAAGCTGCTCGTCCAGCCAGGCGCGGTCATGCCCCAGCGCCTCCAGGTTGCGCTGAAGCACCCGGCCGTCCGAGATGATCGACACCGGCACGGCAATTTGCTTGACCTGGATGCCGGCGTCCTTGGCGCTGGCGGGCATGTGCTCGGCGCGCAGCAGCACGCTGACCTGGCCGTTGGTCTCCAGAATCGCCTGCCAGATCTGCTGCAGATCCACGGTGCCGGACTGCCGCAGCAGTTCCAGCAACTCATCGACCGTGATGCGCGTCCGGCGCAGGTTTTTTTCAAGAATTTTGCCATCCTCTATCAGCACCACCGGGTTGCCGCATAAAATGCGCCGGATCCGCAGTGAGTGCAGCGACAGCGCTGTAAGAATCAGCTCCAGCGCCAGAACGGTCAGAATGGGGATCACGCCGGAGAGCAGGGGAATGCCAATGTCCTGCATGGGAACCGAGGCCAGGTCGGCAATCAGCATGCTGACCACAAATTCCGACGGTTCCATTTCACCCAGCTGCCGCTTGCCCATCAGGCGGATGACAACAACCAGGATCAGATACAGCAAAATTGCCCGGAGAAACGAGATTAACATCCACAATCACCGCAGCTAGGATGTGCGCCGGGCGTGGAAATATACCTGCTTTGGGCCGGCGCGCCGGGCGCTGAAACCGGTTGACGGATACCGCCCCAGCGGCTATAATAAAAACCGGCATCATTTGACTTTATTCCGCGCGCCGGATATGGCCGCGGGCATCATGGAGGAGATTAACATGGCAGATAACAAGCGCCCGGTAACCATGGAGCGTATTACCACGCCGAAGCTGGCAGAGGCCTTTGTCGCCGAGCAGCTGCCGCTGCTGCGTGAGCAGATTGGTGACAAAAAGGTGCTGCTGGCCCTTTCCGGCGGCGTGGACAGCTCGGTTGTGGCCGCGCTGCTGATTAAGGCGGTGGGCAAGCAGCTGACCTGCGTGCATGTGAACCACGGCCTGCTGCGCAAGGGCGAGCCCGAGCAGGTGATCGAGGTGTTCCGCAACCAGATGAACGCCAACCTGATCTATGTGGACGCGGTGGATCGGTTCCTGGACAAGCTGGCCGGTGTGGCCGAGCCAGAGCAGAAGCGTAAGATCATCGGCGCGGAGTTTATCCGTGTATTTGAGGAAGAGGCGCGCAAGCTGGACGGCATCCAGTTCCTGGCACAGGGCACGATTTACCCCGATATTCTCGAAAGCGGCCCGGTCAAGGCGCATCACAACGTGGGCGGCCTGCCGGAGGACCTGCAGTTCGAGTTGGTCGAGCCGCTGAAGTTCCTCTTCAAGGACGAGGTGCGCATGGTCGGTAAGGCGCTGGGCCTGCCGGACGGCATGGTGTTCCGTCAGCCGTTCCCGGGTCCTGGTCTGGGTGTGCGCTGCCTGGGCGCCATTACCCGCGACCGGCTTGAGGCCGTCCGCGAGTCCGACGCCATTCTCCGCGAGGAGTTTGCCAAGAACGGCCTCGAGGGCAAGGTGTGGCAGTATTTTACCATCGTGCCGGACTTCAAGTCCACCGGCGTGAAGAACAACCTGCGCAGTTATGAGTGGCCGGTGATCATCCGCGCGGTCAACACCTGTGACGCCATGACCGCCACGGTGGAGGACGTGCCCTTCGCACTGCTGCAGCATATCACCAGCCGGATCGTGACCGAGGTCGCCGGGGTTAACCGCGTGCTGTATGACCTGACGCCGAAGCCGACAGGAACTATCGAGTGGGAATAATTGCAAGAAACCTACCTCCCTTGCAATACAAGACTTCTGCGGATTTCGATGCTGTCAGAATCGCTGTTTGACGC
>CACXCV010000101.1 GCA_902766215.1 Oscillospiraceae bacterium | reverse complement strand
GGTCACCGAGAACCTCGACGCCTTTGAGCTGGGCGTGGCCTCCGCGAAGCTGTACGACTTCATCTGGGACACCTATTGCGACTGGTATATCGAGCTGACCAAGGCCCGTCTGTACTCCGAGGACGATACGGCCAAGACCACGGCCCAGCAGGTGCTGGTCTATGTGCTGGACACGCTGCTGAAGCTGCTGCATCCGTTTATGCCTTTTGTCACCGAGGAAATCTGGCAGGCACTGCCCCACGAGGGGGCGTCGATCATGGTGGCCGACTGGCCCAAAGCTGACCCGGCGCTGGACTTCCCGGTGGAAGAGAGCGAAATGGAGATGATCATGTCGGCCATCCGCGCCGTGCGCAACCGCCGCGCCGAGATGAACGTGCCGCAGAGCCGCAAGTGCACGCTCTATGTGGTGACCGAGCAGACCGAGGCCTTTGAGGCCGGCACGGCGTTTATCTCCCGCCTGGCCGGGGCCGATCAGGTGCGGATCAGCCAGACTGCCCCGGAGGGCGCCGCGCGCATGGTCGCGGCTGTCACCGGCGAAGCGCATCTGTATATGCCCATGGATCAGCTGGTGGATGTCGAGCAGGAGCTGGCGCGCATCGCCCGCGAACGGGCCAAGGCCGAAAAGGACCTGGCCGGCATTGAGAAAAAGCTGTCCAACCCCGGCTTTCTGGCCAAGGCGCCCGAAAGCGTGGTGGCCGGCGAAAAGGAGAAGGCCGACAGGCTGCGCCAGATGCTTGATCAGCTGGAGCAGAGCGAAAAGAGGCTGCGTCCATGACCTATGAGGCATGCCTGGCGTATATTCACGGACGGCCTAGGTTTTCCTCCCGGCGCACCGACCTGTCCAAGGTGGAGCGGCTGCTGGAGCGTCTCGGAAGCCCCCACCGGCAGGGCCGCTTTGTCCATGTGACCGGCACCAACGGCAAGGGCAGCGCCTGCGCCTTTGTGGCCTCGGCGCTGCAGCAGGCCGGATACCGCACCGGGCTATTCACCTCGCCGTATCTGGTGCGGTTTGAAGAGCGGTTTCAGGTCAACCGGCGGCCGATTGCCCCGGACGAGCTGGCCGAGATCGTCACCCGCGTCCGCGCGGCCGAGGATCAGCTGGAGGCCGAGGGCTATGACGGCGCGACGGAATTTGAAATTGTCACAGCGGTGGGGTTCTGCTATTTTGCCAGCCGGCACTGCGACTATGTGGTGCTGGAGGTGGGCATCGGCGGGCGGCTGGACTGCACCAACGTCATCGACACGCCCGCCTGCGCCTGCATCATGCCGGTGTCCTTTGACCACATGAAGACCCTGGGCGGCACGCTGGCAGAGATTGCCGCGGAGAAGGCCGGGATCATCAAGCCCGGCGGCCGGGTGGTCGTCTCCGGCGGCCAGCCGGACGAGGCCATGGCGGTCTTCCGCGCCGCCTGCGCCGAACGGGGCGCGCAGCTGATCGAGGCGGCGCAGCTGCCGGTTGCGCCGCTGCACATGACCCGGCAGGGGAGCGAGTGCACCATCGGCGGCCTGCCGCTGCACATCCCGCTGCTGGGGCGGCACCAGGTGACCAACGCGGCGGCGGCGGTGGCCGTGTGCCGGGCGCTGGGTCTGCCGGACGAGGCCATTGCTGCCGGCATCCGCCGGACCGACTGGCCCGGGCGGCTGCAATACCTGCCCGGCAGCCCTGACCTGCTGCTGGACGCGGGGCATAACCCCGCCGGCGTGGCCACGCTGCTGGACACGCTGGACACGCTGTTCCCCAGCGTGCCGGTACGGGTGGTGATGGGCATGATGCACGACAAGGCAACCGGCGTGTGCATCCCTGCGATGGCAAAGCGCGCCGTGCGGCTCTATGCCTGTGCGGTGGACTGGCCCCGGGCCATGCACCCGGACGAGCTGGCGCAGGTGGCCGCGCCCTACTGCCCGGCCACGGTCTGCACCAGCGTGCGCGACGCCTTAGCCCGCGCCCGGGCGGAGGCCCGGCCCGGCGAGCTGGTGGTCGTCTGCGGCAGCGTCTACCTGGTGGGCGATGTTTTGGGCATTTTAGAATCAGAATAGCATCCGTTCGACGGCATCTTTAGAATGGCTTCGATATAATGAGCGTACATGAGAAATCATGTGCGCTCATTTTTGTACAAAGGAGGCTTTGTGGTGCGGTATACAAGCTATGTGCAGGACCAGCACCTGACGATTGCGCTGGCGGGGGAGATTGACCACCACGCGGCCCGCGAGGTGATGCGGGCCGTGGCGGACAAAATCGACGCCTACCTGCCGTCGCTGTGCTGCCTGGATTTCCGCGAGGTGACGTTTATGGATTCGTCGGGCATTGCCGTGGTGCTCAACGCCATTCGCCGCATGCGCGAGCTGGGCGGCAATCTGGAGATTAAAAACGTGCCGGCCCAGCCCATGCGGGTGCTGAAAACGGCAGGAATTGAAAAACTGATGGAACTGGGGAGTGAAGCCAAATGAAATCTGACAATTACATCCGTTTGGAGCTGCCCAGCCGCAGCAGCAACGAGGCTGTGGCTCGCGGCGTGGTGGCTGCCTTCGCCGCGCAGCTGGACCCCACGCTGGAGGAGCTGGGCGACATTAAAACCGCCGTGAGCGAGGCGGTGACCAACTGCATTGTCCACGCCTATCCGGACCGGATCGGCATCATCGTGCTGCAATGCCAGATTGTGCAGGACACGCTGGAGATTGTTGTCCGCGACCGGGGCCGCGGCATTGAAAACCTGGAGCAGGCGCGCAGGCCGCTCTTTACCACCGGCGGGGCCGAGCGCTCGGGCATGGGCTTTACCATCATGGAAAGCTTTATGACGGAGCTTCGCGTCCAGTCACAGCCGGGGAAGGGAACCACCGTCCGGATGAAAAAACGCATTTTTTCCCGGAGGGTGTATCAGTGAACGCAACGCTGGACGAGCTGCTCAGCCGGGCACAGCACGGCGACCGCGAGGCAGCCGAGCAGATGATTGTGGAAAACAGCGGCCTGATCTGGTCGGTGGCGCGGCGCTATTTTGGCCGCGGCGTGGACGCCGACGACCTCTATCAGCTGGGCTGCGTGGGGTTTATGAAGGCCATGGCGGGCTATGACCGCAGCTATGGAACCCAGTTCTCCACCTATGCCGTGCCGAAGATCAGCGGCGAGATTCGCCGCTTTCTGCGGGACGACGGCGCGGTCAAGGTCAGCCGCGGGCTGAAGGAGCGCGCCCAGGCCATCCGCCTTGCCCGCGAGCGGCTGGCCATGCAGCTGGGGCGCGAGCCGGCCCTGTCCGAGCTTTCAGATGAACTGGGACTTTCGCCCGAGGAGATTGCGGTGGCAGAGACAGCCACCGCTGAGCCAGAATCGATTCACCGCGAGGTGGGGGAGGATCACTTTACCCTCGAGCAGCTGCTCTCGGCTGATGGGCCGGAGGACACGCTGCTGGAGTCGATCACCCTGCGCGAGGCAGTCGGGCACCTGCCGGAGCGCGAGCAGAAGGTGATTGCTCTGCGGTATTTCAGGCAGCTGACCCAGGAGCAGACCGCGCGCATTCTCGGCGTGTCGCAGGTGCAGATTTCGCGCATCGAGAAGAAGGCGCTGACGGCTCTGCGAGCGGAATTGTGTTGATTTGCGCCGGGTTCTGTTGTAAAATGATCGTACTGATATCAACAGACAAGGTGGAAATCAAATACCATGACAGCAGAACAGGAACATGCATTTATTCAGGCGCGGAGGGCCGTGATTGCCGGCTGCTTCCAGCAGCTTAACCCCATGCAGCGGCAGGGCGTCATGGCGACCGAGGGGCCGCTGCTGCTGCTGGCGGGCGCCGGCAGCGGCAAAACCACCGTGCTGATTTACCGGATTGCCAACATTCTGCGCTTTGGCGCCGGCTCTGACAGCGACGAGGTGCCGGGCGGCCTCACGCCTGAGGACACGGCCTTGCTGGAGCAGTATGCCCAGAGCCGCGACGAAGCGCTGAAGGACCGGGCCGAGTCGCTGTGCCGGCTCAACCCGCCCCGCCCGTGGGAGATTCTGGCTATCACCTTCACCAACAAGGCGGCCAACGAGCTGAAGGACCGGCTGGCGGACATGCTCGGCCCCGAGGGCGAGGACGTGTGGGCCATGACCTTCCATGCCGCCTGCTGCCGCCTCCTCCGGCGGGACATCGACAAGCTGGGCTATCAGCGCGCCTTTACCATCTATGACCAGACCGACTCCATGAACGTCATCCGCGACGTGCTCAAGGACCTGGACCTTGACAGCGACACCTTCCCGCCGCGGCAGGTGCTGGCCGCCATCAGCCGCGCCAAGGACGAGCTGATGGACCCCGAGGCCTATGCCCGCTTTGCCGCCGGCAGCGGCGACTTCCGCCTCGAGCGCTATGCCGCGATCTACCGGCGCTATCAGGCGCTGCTGGAAACGGCCAACGCCCTGGACTTTGACGACATCATCCGCCTGACGGTGCGCCTGCTGCAGGAGCACGAGGACGTGCGCAGCGTTTACCAGCGGCGCTTCCGCTATGTGCTCATCGACGAGTATCAGGACACAAACCGCGCCCAGTTTGAGCTGGCGCGCCTGCTCTCCGGCCGGTATGAAAATCTCTGCGTGGTGGGCGACGACGACCAGAGCATCTACCGATTCCGCGGGGCCACCATCGAAAACATCCTCAACTTTGAAAAGGACTATCCCGCCGCGCGGGTCATCCGCCTGGAGCAGAACTACCGCTCGACCCAGCGGATTCTGGACGCGGCCAACGCTGTGATCCGCAACAACCAGGGCCGCAAGGGCAAAGAGCTGTGGACCGACAACAACCAGGGCGAGCCGATTGTTCTCTACGAGGGCGAGAGCGAAAACGACGAGGCCAACTTTGTCGTGGCCCGGATTCTTGAGGGTGCGGCCAAACACGTGCCCTTCCGCAGCTATGCCGTGCTGTACCGCACCAATGCCCAGTCCAACGCGCTGGAATACGCCATGCGGCGCAACGCCGTGCCCTATCGGGTGATCGGCGGCACCAAGTTCTTCGACCGGGCCGAGATTAAGGACATGCTCAGCTACCTGTGCGTGATCAACAACCGCAGCGACTCGCTGCGCCTGCGCCGGATCATCAACAACCCGGCCCGCGGTATCGGAGCCAAGACGCTGGAGATGGCCGAGCGGCAGGCTGCCGCCCAGGGCGTGGGGCTGTATGACATCATCAGCGACCCGTATACCTATCCCTCGCTGGCCAAGGCGGCGGAAAAGCTGATGGGCTTCACGGTGCTGATCGAGTCGCTGGCCGAGCAGCTGGGGCAGCTGACCCTGCCGGAGTTTTATGACCAGGTGTGTGAGCAGACCGGGTATCTGGCCATGCTGGAGGCCAAGCGCGACGTGGAGAGCCGCAGCCGTGCCGAAAACGTCCGTGAGCTTCGCTCGAGCATTGTCACCTATGTGGAAAACAGTACCGAACCGACCCTGAGCGGCTTTTTGGAGGAGATCAGCCTCTATACCGACATTGACCAGTATAACGAAGCGGACGATGCCTGTGTGCTGATGACCATGCATGCGGCCAAGGGGCTGGAGTTTCCCACGGTGTTTCTGGTGGGGGCCGAGGACGGCATCTTCCCCGGCAACCGCGCCATCGAGCAGCCGGAGGAGCTGGAGGAAGAGCGCCGGCTGTGCTATGTGGCCATTACCCGCGCCAAGGAGCAGCTTTACATCACCCACACCCGGCACCGGATGCTCTATGGCCGCACGCTGTATAACCGGCCCTCGCGCTTTCTGGCCGAGCTGCCGGAGGAATGCGTCCACCGCATCGAACGGCCCAAGCCCGAGGCACAGGCCGGCGCAGCTGGCGGACAGAGCCGCTTTGCCGCCGCGAGGAAAAAGCATGTCCTGCCCCAGTACCACGCCTCTGCCGCCGTGCCGCAGCTGGAGTTGCGCGCCGGCGAAATGGTCCACCACAAGACCTTTGGCCGCGGCATGGTGATTTCGGTGCAGCCCATGGGCGGCGACGCGCTGCTGGAGATTGCCTTTGACAACATCGGCACCAAGCGCCTGATGTCTAAGGCGGCCGCCGCATACCTGAGCAAAGAGGAATGATTGCCGTTCCCTCCCATAGAATAGCCATGGGAGGGGATGCCTATGGAGATTCGGCGCCGGCACCGCATCAAGCGGCAGGTCATCGGCGGGCTGGTTCTGCTGGCGGGACTGCTGCTGGCGGGGTTTATCCTCTATCAGAAGAAGGTCAACCCCATGCTGGAGGGCATGGCGCGGGCCATGGTGGACAACGTGGCGTCCAACACCATCAACGAGGCCATCGACGCCCAGATTGCCGACGGCAACATCGACTATAACCGGCTGGTGCTGTTTGAAAAGGACCTGAACGGGCGCATCACGGCCATCAAGACCAACATGACCGAGGTCAACCGGCTGAAAACGCAGATTCTGGACATCCTCAACGACACCCTGCTGGAGATTTCCACCGATAAGCTGAGCATCCCCATCGGCAACCTGATCCTG
Source organism: Oscillospiraceae bacterium (assembly GCA_902766215.1). Taxonomy (GTDB): domain Bacteria; phylum Bacillota; class Clostridia; order Oscillospirales; family Oscillospiraceae; genus RUG11142. The sequence continues at coordinate 9,609 of CACXCV010000101.1, read as the reverse complement.
CCGGAGCTGTTCTCCGGCCGCGGCCCGGGGATTCCGCTGATGGTGCTGTCCATCTCCACCTCAGATGCCAGCTTTCGTAATGCCTTTACCTCCGCCGGCATCAACCAGACCTGCCACCAGATTATCCTGATCGTCGAGGTGGCGATGACGGTCCTGCTGCCCACCGAGACAATCAACGTGGCGGTTACGTCAGAAATGGTTGTGGCCGAGACGATCATCGTCGGCGACGTGCCCACAACCTATGCAACCTTTTGAAACGGAGGGACCAAGCATGGAACCCAAGAACCGGATTGACGAGCTGACACAGCGGCTCAATGCCTATAATTATCAGTATTATGTGCTGGACGCGCCCACCATCCCCGATTATGAATATGACATGCTCCTGCGCGAGCTGGAGACGCTGGAGCAGCAATATCCCCAGCTGGCGCACCCGGATTCGCCCACGCAGCGGGTGGGCGGGCAGGCGGTGTCCGCGTTTGCCCCCGTCACCCACGAGGTGCCGCTGGAAAGCCTGCAGGACGTGTTCTCCGCCGAAGAGCTGACCGACTTTCTCTCCCGTGTGCAGGCGCCGCAGTATACCGTAGAGCCCAAGGTGGACGGCCTGTCCGTGGCGCTGGAATATGTGGACGGCGTGCTGGTCCGCGGGGCCACCCGCGGCGACGGCCTGGTGGGCGAGGACGTGACGGCCAACCTGCGCACCATTGCCAGCATTCCGCTGCGGCTGGAGAATGCGCCGCCCCGGCTGATCGTCCGGGGCGAGGTGTTTATGCCCCGGCAGGTGTTCGAGCGGCTGAACGAAGAGCGAGAGGAGCGCGGCCAGCCACTGTTTGCCAACCCGCGCAACGCTGCGGCGGGCAGCCTGCGCCAGCTGGACCCCAAGGTGGCCGCCCGGCGCAGGCTGGACATCCTGATTTTCAATCTGCAGCTGTGCGAGGGCAGATCCTTCGAGCGTCACAGCGAGACGCTGGACTATCTGCGCAGCCTGCACATGAAGGTGATTCCTTACACGCTCTGCACCACGGCGGAGGAGGTGCTGACCCAGGTGGCCACCATCAACGAGCAGCGCGACGGCTATTGCTTCGACATCGACGGCGCGGTGGTCAAGACCGACAGCCTGGCGCTGCGCGGCGAGCTGGGCAGCACGGCCAAATTCCCCCGCTGGGCGGCGGCGTATAAATATCCGCCGGAGATCAAGCAGACGGTGCTCCAGCAGATTCAGATTCAGGTGGGGCGCACCGGCGTGCTGACGCCCAAGGCCATCGTCGCCCCCGTGCGTCTGGCAGGCACCCGCGTGACCCAGGCCACGCTGCACAATCAGGACTTCATTGCCGAGAAGGACATCCGTATCGGCGACACTGTGCGCATCCGCAAGGCAGGGGAGATCATCCCCGAGATTCTGGACGTGGTGCTGGACAAGCGCCCGGCGGACGCCGTGCCCTTTGTCATGCCCACATGCTGCCCCGAGTGCGGCAGCCCCGTGGCGCGCGACCCCGACGGCCCGGCCATTCGCTGCACCGGCGCCAACTGTCCGGCTCAGCGGCTGCGGCACCTGATGCATTTTGTCTCGCGGGACGCCATGGACATCGAGGGCCTGAGTGAAAAGCTGCTGGAGCGCCTGATCGAGGCCGGGGCGCTCTGCACGCCGGCGGACCTCTATGCGCTGACCCGCGAGCAGCTGGCCTCTCTGTGGCAGAAGGGCGGCGTGATGGCCGACAAGCTGTCCGCGGCCATCGAGCGCAGCAAGGGCAACGACCTTTCGCGCCTGCTGTTCGCCCTGGGCATCCGCCAGGTTGGCGTGAAAGCGGCCAGGGTGCTGGCCGAGGAGTTCGGCTCCATGGCCGCGCTGCGGCAGGCAGACGCGGAGACGCTGACCGCCATCCGCGACGTGGGGCCGATTACCGCGCAGAATCTGGTGCAGTGGTTTGCCAACCCCCAGTCGTCGGCGCTGCTCGACCGGCTTCAGGCGGCGGGCGTGAATATGCGCAGCCTCAGCCAGCCCAAAGGCACGGCCTTTGAAGGGCTGACCTTTGTCCTGACGGGCACGCTCAGTGTCCCGCGGGAGGAGGTCGCCGCGCAGATTGAAGCGCTGGGCGGCAAATCCGCCTCCAGCGTGTCGAAGAAGACCAGCTATGTCGTCGCCGGCGAAAAGGCCGGCAGCAAGCTGAAAAAGGCGCAGGAGCTGGGCATTCCCGTTCTGAGCGAGGACGAATTTCGCGCCATGCTGCCGTAACGGCAGCAATCCCCGGGCAGTCCGATGGATCGGACCGCCCGGGGATTATTTTTTGCATATTATGCATTTACGCGTTGGAGACGACATTCTGCACCCACACGCCCTTTTTCAGCATGATGTAGCCGATGACACACTTGATGATCTCCGTGCCCTGGCAGAGCAGATACAGCGGCACGATGGAGATATCCGTCAGCCGGGACAGGCACCAGGCCAGCGGCAGCATCACCACGCAGACAAACACGCTGTCAAACAGGAAAGTAATCATGGTTTTGCCGCCGGAGCGCAGGGTAAAGTAGGCCGAGTGGGTAAAGGCCTGAAACGGCATCAGTCCGGCCACGACCCAGATCAGCGAGGTGGCAATGCTGCGCACCTCTTCGGTGGTGTTATAGATTTTGGGGAAGAAGGGGGCGCACACCGCCAGCAGCGTCCCGAACACGGCGCAGGTGGCCACAGAAAAGGCGATCAGCTGCGCGTCGGTCTTTTTTGCCTCTTCCAGCTGGCCAGCGCCAAGCTGCTGGCCCACAATGATGGACACGGCGTTGCCCATGGCCATAAAGCAGATGTTGAACAGGTTGCTGATGGTGCTGGTAATGTTGATGGCCGCGACGGTCGCCAGGCCGCGGGTGGAATAGCACTGGGCCAGCAGCGCCATGCCGCCGCTCCAAAGAAACTCGTTGACCAGCAGGGGCAGGCCCTTTTTGACGATGTCCAGCGCCAGCGAAGCGGGCATGCGGAAGCTGCGCCACGCGCCGCGGATAAACTGTGCTTTTTCCGCGTGGCGATGTGTCCAGACAACGGTGATGCAGCACTCGACATAGCGCGAGATAACCGTGGCGATGGCCGCGCCGGAAGCGCCCATGGCGGGCAGGCCCAGCTTGCCGTAGATCAGCAGATAGTTGAAAAACAGGTTGACAAACACAGCGATGATGCCGCTGGTCATGGGCAGCATGGTTTCGCCGGTTTCGCGCAGGGTGCTGGCATAGCACTGGGTGAGAGCAAAGGCGGGCAGGCCCAGCAGCATGATGTGCAGGTATTCGCGGCCATAGCGCAGCGTGGCCTCCAGGTCGCCGGTTTCGCTGCCCTCGTGGAGGAAGGCCTGAATCAGCGGCTTGTCCCAGAGGATAAACACGACGGAGGAGATCAGCAGCACGCCCGCCGCAACCAGCAGCTTAAAGCGGAACGCGTTGCGCACGCCATCGGTGTTGCCGCTGCCATAGAACTGCGCGGCAAAGATGCCGGCGCCGCCCACACCGCCGAAAATGCACAGGTTGAACACAAACATCAGCTGGTTGGCAATCGACACGCCGGACATCTGATCGGTGCCCACCTGGCCCACCATAATGTTGTCCAGCAGACTGACAAAATTGGTAATTCCGTTCTGAATCATGATCGGCACGGCAACGGCCAGCGCCATTTTGTAAAAAGCGCGGGTGCCGATCAAAGACCGCAGTTTCATCGTTTTTCCTCCTGTAAGCGTCAGTTTTTTCATTATAACACAGGATTTCGTGGATTGCACGCGGATTTTATCGGCACTTTAGATGAAAATCCGCCGCTGGAGGACACCGATTTGGTGTTGCCTTCCCTTTATCAATCTGCTATAATAAAGTTTATCGATTTAAAACTCTTATGGAATGACAATTCACAGAAGGAGCTGTGTTGCTATGAGGCTTGACCCGAACGGTGTGTTTCTGGCCGGTGGAAGGCCGGTTTCCTCCTGCGGCGCTGCGCCGGAGCTGGCGCGGAAGAACACCATCGCCTGGCAGATTATGAGCCGGCACAACGAGGGTGACGAGCACCTGCTTGCCCTGCGCTTTGACGCGCTGATCAGCCACGACATTACCTATGTGGGTGTGATTCAGCAGGCGCGCTTTTCCGGCATGACCGAATTTCCGGTTCCCTATGCCCTGACCAACTGTCACAACAGTCTTTGCGCCGTGGGCGGCACCATCAACGAGGATGACCATGTCTATGGCCTGTCGGCGGCAAAGAAATACGGCGGGATCTATGTCCCGGCCAATCAGTCCGTCATCCACTCCTATGCTCGTGAGCAGATGGCCGCGGCGGGGGGGATGATCCTGGGCACCGACAGCCACACCCGCTATGGCGCGCTGGGCTGCATGGGCATCGGCGAGGGCGGCCCGGAGCTGGCCAAGCAGCTGCTGAAAAACACCTATGACGTGCCCGCGCCCGAGGTGGTGCTGGTGTGGGTCACCGGGCGGCCCAGGCACGGCGTAGGGCCGCACGACGTGGCGCTGACGCTGGTGCGCGACACCTTTGCCAGCGGCTTTGTCAACAACCGGGTGCTGGAGTTTGCCGGCCCGGGGATTGCCGCCCTGCCCATGGACTATCGCAACGCCATAGATGTGATGACCACCGAGACCACCTGTCTCAGCTCGGTGTGGCAGACGGACGAGGTGGTCCGCCGGCACTATGCCGCGCATGGCCGGCCGGAGGCCTATCGCCCCCTGGCGCCCATTGACCCGGCATATTACGACCGGATGATCGAGCTGAACCTGGACGAGATCGAGCCGATGATTGCCCTGCCGTTCCATCCGTCCAATGCCTATCCGATCCGCGAGTTTCTGGCCCGCGCCGACGAACTGCTTACGGCGGTGGAGGACGAGGCGCAGCAGCGCTTTGGCCTGCGTCCCAGGCTGGCGGACAAGGTGCAGGGCGGGCGGGTGCTGGCCAGTCAGGGCGTGATTGCCGGGTGCAGCGGCGGCCTGTTCGACAACATTGCCGAGGCCGCAGCCATCCTGCGCAACCAGAGCACGGGCGACGGGTATTTCAGCCTGTCGGTCTATCCCACCTCCGTCCCGGTCAGCATGGAGCTGACGCGGCGCGGGCTGAGCAATGACCTGCTGGCCGCCGGCGCGGTGATCAAGCCCAGCTTCTGCGGGCCGTGCTTTGGCGCGGGCGACGTGCCGGCACACAACGGCCTGTCGCTGCGGCACACCACGCGCAACTTCCCCAGCCGCGAGGGCTCCAAGCCCGGCGAGGGGCAGTTTGCCTGCGTGGCGCTGATGGACGCGCGGTCGATTGCCGCCACGGCCGCTGCCGGCGGTTGGATTACCCCGGCGGATCAGCTGGACTATGATGCGCCGCAGCTGGATTACCACTTTGACGACAGTGCCTTCCGCCACCGTGTGTACAATGGCTTTGGCCATCCGCAGCCGGAGACCGAGCTGATCATGGGCCCAAACATTACCGACTGGCCGGCCATGTATCCCATGGCCGAGCACCTGCTGGTGGAGCTGGCGGCAGTGATTCACGACGAGGTGACCACCACCGACGAGCTGATCCCCTCGGGCGAGACCTCGTCCTATCGCTCCAACCCGGTGAAGCTGGCCGAATTCACCCTTTCGCGCCGGGTTCCGGACTATGTTCCCCGGGCCAAGGCCATTGCCCGCCGCGAGCAGGCGCGGCGCGAGGGCGGCGACACCGATGCGCTGCGGGCTGTGCTCGAGCGCGTGGGCGACGCCGACGCGCTGCTGGGGCAGACCCAGACCGGCTCGTGCGTGTTTGCCAACCGCCCCGGCGACGGCTCGGCCCGCGAGCAGGCGGCCTCGTGCCAGCGGGTGCTGGGCGGCCTGGCCAACCTCTGCTATGGCTATGCGACCAAGCGGTATCGCTCCAACTGCATCAACTGGGGCATGGTGCCCTTCACGCTTGACGAGGACACGCCCTTTCCCTATGAGCCGGGCGACTGCCTGTTTGTGCCTAACCTCCGCAGCAGCATCCAGCAGGGGATCGAGGCTATGCCGGCCAAAATGATCTGCGCCAGCGGGCCGGTTCACGACCTGACAGTGTATGTCCGGGGTCTGACCGACGGCGAACGGCAGATTCTGCTGGACGGCTGCCTGATGAACTATTATAAAAATCAGCACACAACGAGGTGACCAGAATGGAAAAAATTCAAATGACCACGCCGTTGGTGGAGATGGACGGCGACGAGATGACCCGCATCCTCTGGCGGATGATCAAGGACGAGCTGATTCTCCCCTTTGTCGCGCTGAAAACCGAGTATTATGACCTGGGGCTGCCGGAGCGCGACCGCACTGCCGATGCGGTGACCGTGGCGGCGGCAGAGGCCAACAAACGCTATGGCGTGGCTGTGAAATGCGCCACCATCACGCCCAATGTGCAGCGTATGAGCGAATATTCGCTGCACCAGATGTGGAAAAGCCCCAACGCCACCATCCGTGCCATTCTGGACGGCACGGTGTTCCGTGCGCCCATCCTGATCGACTGCGTCAAGCCAGTGGTGCGCACCTGGGAAAAGCCGATTACCATCGCCCGCCATGCCTATGGCGATGTGTACAAGGCGGTGGAGCTGCGCACAACCGAGCCGGGGGTTGCTACGCTGCGTTTCCAGGGGCAGAGCGGCCAGGTATCCGAGGTGGAGGTGCAGCAGTTGAACGGCCCGGCGGTGCTGCAGGGCATGCACAACCGCGAAAGCTCCATCCGCTCCTTTGCCCGCAGCTGCTTCCAGTATGCCATTGACACGCGGCAGGACCTGTGGTTTTCCACCAAGGACACCATTTCCAAGGTCTACGACGGCGCGTTCAAGGAGATTTTCGAACAGGAATATCAGGCCTATGCCGCACAGTTTGCGCAGCTGGGCATCGAATATTTCTACACGCTGATCGACGACGCGGTGGCCCGCGTCATTCGCAGCAAGGGCGGCTTCATCTGGGCCTGCAAGAACTATGACGGCGACGTGATGAGCGACATGGTGTCCACTGCCTTTGGGTCGCTGGCCATGATGACCTCGGTGCTGGTTTCGCCCGATGGCTGCTATGAGTACGAGGCGGCCCATGGTACCGTCACCCGCCACTATTATCGCCACCTCAGAGGGGAGGAAACCTCGACCAACCCCATGGCGACGATCTTTGCCTGGACCGGCGCGCTGCGCAAGCGCGGTGAGCTGGACGGGAACGAAGCCCTGTGCGCCTTTGCCGGTCAGTTGGAGCAGGCCTGCCTGGAGACGCTCCAGCGCGGCGTTATGACCCGCGATCTGTGCCATCTGGCGGAGGGTATTGAGACCACGCCTGTGAACACCGCCGGCTTTATCGCCGCGGTTCGCGCCTGCCTGGAGCAGAAGATTGGCTGAGTTCCTGCATCATGATATCCGCAGCGAATGCGCCCGCCGGAAACTTCCGGCGGGCGCGTTTTTTCTGTTTCGGATATAGCCATGCTCCGTCAGGGCCTGGCAGGCTCCGCCGAGCTTTGCAGAAAGCGCGAGATCAGCGCCGCAGAGTGGGCGTTGAAATCCGACAGCAGCAGCGAGCTGGTGGCGTTGCGCCAGGCTTCGTCGGCCAGCAGCGAGGTGACCAGCGCGGAAATTTCCTCGGCCGAGTGGCCGGCCACGGCATAGTGGTTCTGGCAGAAGAACTCGATGTTGCGGGTCTCGCAGCCGGGCACCGCATCGACATATACAATGGGCAGGGCCTTAGCCGCCGCCTCGGACGAGCTGAGCCCGCCGGCCTTGGTCAGAATCAGGTCGGCGCTGTCCATATACTCGCTGACCTTGGTGGTATAGCCCACAGGGACGACGTTTTTCAGCTGCAGCGATTGCAGCCGGGCAAGCATCTTTTCGTTGTGTCCGCAGACGGCCACGATGCAGGCGCTGTCCTTCAGCTGCTGGGACAGAATGGGGATCAGCTTTTTCATCGGCCCGGCGCCCATGCTTCCGCCCATGCAGAGCACCACCGCCTTGTCTTCCGGCAGCGACATCTCCCGCCGGGCCAGGGACTGACTCTTGTGCGAGTAAAACGCGCGGCGGATCGGCATGCCGAAGGGATAGAGCTTTTCCCGGGGAATCCCGCAGGAGACAAACTCGGGGATCAGCTTATCATGGGGGATGAAATAGCCGTCCAGCTTGCTTTGGTTGGCGCCGGGGCTGCAGGTATAGTCCGTGGCGACAAAATAGCTGCGGAACGACGGGTGATAGCGGCGTTTGATCTCGGTGATGGCAATGGCGGGGAAGACGTGGACGCAGATGATCACGTCAAACCCGTTTTCCTGAATGTAGCGGTAGAGCCGGTCGGCAAAGTTGATGTTGGCGCGGTAGATCAGCGAACGGCTGTCCGCCTTGGAGTGGCGCTCTTCATAGCGGTATACCGTTCCGAACAGGCGGGGCAGGTGCCGGTAGACAAATACATGGCCGTTGCTGATGATGTAGCTCTGTCCCTTGAAGCCAAAGGAGAGTGCATCGGCAATGGTGCAGGCGGCGCCGTCGGCGTCGAACTGCTCTTTCAGCGCGCGGGCAACTGAATTGTGTCCCTCACCGGTGTTGCAGGAAAGAATCAGAATGTTCAAAGGGAAGTCACTCCTTTGCATTGTTATGGGGTCGATTCCGGAAGCTGCAGGCGATAGGAGACGGTATCCGCCGCGCTGTCTCCGACTGGAAACAGCCCGTTGCCCGGCACGTCCTCCTCGCCGCCGGTACACACAGGATAGGCGGCAGCGTCCCAGTCATAGCCGTCCATCTGGTCGTCATAGCGGGCGGTATAGGTCTTTTGTGACTGAATCAGTCCCTGTGCAATGTCAATGTGGTGCCAGCTGGTGTCGTAGAACACCATGTTCCAGTTCCACGGCTCGTTCTGATAGCTGCCCTCGACAATCACGCAGGGGATATTCAGCCGGTTGCACAGCAGCTGAACCGACAAGGCCATGCCCATGCTGCTGCCATACCGGTTGACCAGAGCATTAAACGCGGAGGAGAACAGGGGAGAGTCCTCGCCGATATAGGTCACGCGGTCCATAAACCAGCGGTACATCCGCTCGACGCGCAGCGTGTCGGTGGTAAAGCGCTCGAGACTGGCGACAATCTCATCCGCGCGCTGCGCCAGCGACGCCTGCCGCGACTGCATCTCCATAATGTCATAAGGAAACTGCACCGTCAGCTCCATCATGCGCTGGATCCCGCTCTCGGGGTAGTAGCGGCAGACATAGGTCGGCTCGCTGGAGCCCAGCTCCGGGTGGGACAGAAACAGGCGGTGCATCACCTCTTCCAGCGAAAAATCCTGAAAGTTGGCAATGCGGATGGCAGAATAGGGCCGGTATTGCAGCAGTACGTTTTCCAGCTCGGTTTCCAGCGCGGCGCTGCTGCTGCAATAGCGGATCTCGCTCAGCCTGGAGGGGGGAACACGGAAGGTGATGTAGAAATACAGCTCGTAATAGGATACAATCCGCGCATAGTCATAGATCATGTGCTCGACGGCATAGGCGCCCAGCGCATCGGTGTTGCAGACCTCATAGACCGCGTTGGCCAGGTCGGCGCTCAGGTCGCCGTCATAGTGATAGACGCGCATCACGCCATAGTCCGTCCCTGCTTCGACAAAACCAAGGATGGCGCTTTTCAGCCCCAGGTAGTT
>CACXCV010000100.1 GCA_902766215.1 Oscillospiraceae bacterium | reverse complement strand
CTCCGCTGTATAATGTCCACCGCCGTCCAGTTCAATGACCAGTCTTGCTTTTGCGCAATAGAAATCCGCAATGTAATTCCCAATCGCTTTTTGCCTTTGAAAGCGCACAGGGTAGTATCTCAAAAAATCATACCATAGTTTCCGTTCCCATGGGGTCATGTTCTTTCGCAGTGTCTTTGCAAGAGGTATATTTTCTTTATTGTAGTCTTTCATTTTCTCTCCCTCCGGCCCTGCGGGCCACCTCCCTCATCAGAGGGAGGCTCTGGGGTGGTGCAAAATCGCAGATCGCACAATACACAGAAAGGTGTATAGAAGTGCGCCCTTATCTGTTCGACAAACCGGGATTTAACGTTCTGACTTTTTTGTCGTTAACTCGCAAAACGTTGGAAAAAGACCTGCTCGCAGTGAAACATGCTGGGAGGCTAAATGAGAGATCGCTGTGCCTGAGTAAGGAACTTTTCCATGATTCAGAATCTCCTGTGTGAGCGCAGACAGGACTGAAATAGCATAGCCCTTGCCCTCAGCAAAGGAATTGACGCCCATTTCCCACATCCGTTCGCTGTTAGCCGTTGCGCCCGCTACAGCCAGCAGCGTTTCTGCATCATCATAGATCGCTGCGCCCAGAACATCTTCAATATAGTCTTCAAACAGAAATGCTTCATCAATGCGCTCGTCGTCTTCAAGTTCTGCTATTTCCGCACTGTGCAGGAATCGTACAGGGTGTACCGGCGCGGGAATGGTGAATCTGGGGGTAAAGAACAAGTGCGCCTGATCGATCTCATAGCCAAATTCCTGCAATTTGCGGTCAATGCTGATGAGCGCGCCCGCTTCAAAGCACCACTCTGCGCTGCAATGCTTTGCTAAGACAGATCTGCTCCAATCCATAAGCTCCGGCACAGCGGCAATCACCAGCTTTCCGCGATAGGACAGCATGGACAAAATACCCGGTTCCTCGCGTTTTCGCGCTTGCTCGTTCGGGTGCAGTTCCGTAACCAGCGTCTCTTTGCAGCAAAAGTCGATGACCGAACAGCCATAGTCAATGGCAAACTGCTCCGTTAAAAGCTGATTGATTTTTCCTGCTGTGTTCTCGGTCTTCATTTTGCTTTTCCTCCAAATACCGATTTGCTCGTCTGTGTGGTTTCATACTATCACACAACAGAAAAGAATACAAGAACAGCCACAGCAGAGCAAGCTACTGTGGCTGTTAACTGGTTTATGAATACCCGCCTTTCTCGGCGGGGTGCTTTCCGGCGTTGTCGAGCCAATCGGCGCTGTGCTGACGCTGCTTGCGGCACAGCTTGTGATTCCGGCGCTGCCGTATCTTTTAAGCTTTGCCGCCGGCGCAATGCTCTATGTCGTGGTAGAAGAGCTGATCCCCGAGATGTCGCAGGGGCGACACTCCAATGCCGGCACAGTTTGCTTTGCGCTTGGGTTCAGTGTGATGATGGTGCTGGATGTGGCACTGGGATAAAACAAAGCAGCCGCGGACGTTCTCGCACGCCGCGGCGTTCGCCTGTCAGAAAGGGAGATAAGGCTGATGAAATACAAAATTGAGAAAAACACCGTGCAGGAGACGCTGATCATCCCACTCTATGCCAGAAAAGTGTGTTCGGAGCTGTATCCGGCGCTCTACCGGGACGAGACGGCGATTCGCCTGATTGACCGGATCGACTACGATTTTTCAGACGCAGAGAAAAACTCCCGCAGTCTGATGCAGCGGTTCGGCTCGCTGGAGGTTGCCATGCGGCAGAATGATCTGGCCTTTGAGGTGCGGGATTATCTGAGCGCCCACCCAAACGCAGCGGTGGTCAATCTGGGCTGCGGGCTGGACAGCACCGGGCGGCGCTCCGTTCGGCGCAATGCTCTTTTTGGCGCGCGCGGAGAGAAAACACAGCGCCCCTGCGCTGCGGCCAGGCGCCGGTCCTTGCGCCTTGTCCCCGCTCAATGATCCGTGCGCCTATGCCTCCCCAAAGCCGTCAAATCCGGTCCGACGGCGGATCACCGCCCCCGCTTCTGCACATCCGCGTCGATGCGGCGCTTCCAGTCGGCGCTGAGGGGCCGTGCCGCGCGAACGCTGCATACAGCCTCGCTGATGACCTCGTAATTCAGCGCCGTGCCCGCTTCGTCGCACTTGTAGTTTACCGCGCGGTCCGCGCCGATGCCAAAGCGGGCCGCTTCCTTCGCCGCGTCGATGTTGGCCCCCAGGAAGAGAAACTCCCAGCCGTATTGTTTCTTCTCACGCTCGATCATCTTCCGCACCGTCTCATAGTCATAGCGGCTGCTGGCGTTTTCATAGCCGTCGGTGGTGATGATGAACATCGTCTTTTCCGGCACATCCTCGCGGCGGGCGTACTTGTGGATGCCGCCGATGTGGTGGATGGCCCCGCCCACGGCGTCCAGCAGGGCCGTGCAGCCGCGGGTGAAGTACTCCCGCTCCGTCATGAGCGGCACCCTGCGGATCGGCAGGCGGTCATGGATCACCACGCTCTCGCTGTCAAAGAGCACGGTGGAGACCAGCGCCTCACCTGCTTCCTTTTTCTGTTTGGCAATCATGGCGTTGAAGCCGCCGATGGTGTCCGCCTCCAGCCCCGCCATGGAGCCGCTGCGATCCAGGATAAAAACCAGTTCTGTCATAAGAAAAACCCTCCTTCGTTTGATTACGCTGCCATTGTAGCGCATCCGAAGGAGGGTTTGGTCGCCTGGAAAGCGACAATATTTCATAGTTGACCGGGCGTCTATCCTATGCGCCCAGCAGGCTCTGGTCAAAGGCAAACAGCGCCTCGTTGATTTCAAAGATGTCGTACTTCTTCTGTTCAATGAAATACTCGATGATCACATCGAATTTACTGCTGCTGCTTAATGCATAGCCTGCGCGGGCAATCAGGTCCCGTGTTTCGTCCAGATCCAGCTCCAGCGCGATGGCAAAGGCGATGGCCGTGGGCTTGGAGGGCTTATAGTCCGGGTTGTTGCGGATTTTGGAGAACAGCTTGCGGTCCACGTTGGCCTTCTTATAGATCTCGGCGTCCTTTTTCCCGCTGCGGTCGATGCGCTTGAGCAGGGTTTCTGAAAAGCCGGCGTCCAGATGCGCCAGCAGATCGTCCAGCCCGCGGGCAGCCGCCGGAGCCATCATCGGCTCGGGCGCGGCGTCCTCACAGACTGCCTTTGCCTGACGCTCAAGGACACGCACCCGGCGCAGGCGCTCCTGCGGCAAGTCGGTGTGCGCATCCACATAGTGGTCATCGATGTATGCGGCGATGTCGGCGAACAGCTTGCCGCCGATCTGACAGGCCTGGCGGTCAAAAATGACCAGGTAGACCGTCATGTCGTTGTCCAGCAGAAACGCGCCGATGGTGTCCACCGCCACGCGAAGGGCCTGATCCTTGGGATAGCCGTAAACGCCGGAGGAGATCAGCGGAAAAGCCACCGTTTCGCACGCGTGCTCTTTTGCCAGCGCAAGACTTGCCCGGTAGCAGGAGACAAGCTGCTCCCGTTCGCCGTGGCCGCCGCCGTGCCACACCGGGCCGACGGTGTGGATCACATATCGGCACGGCAGGCGGTAAGCCCCTGTAATCCTGGCCTCGCCGGTCCTGCAGCCGCCCAGCTGCCGGCACTCGGCCAGCAGCTCCGGCCCCGCTGCCCGGTGGATGCAGCCATCCACCCCGCCGCCGCCCAGCAGAGACGCGTTGGCCGCGTTGACAATGGCGTCTACGTTCATTTTTGTGATGTCGTTGCGCACGAGGATAAGGGGCATTGTACCACCACCATTTTTACAGCGTATTTACAGCGTATTGCGGGCAGGCACGGCAGCGCCGGCCCGAAAAAACAAAACGCTCTGCCGCCCGGCAGAGCATGCGGCCAGTGCCGCGGCGCCGCCGGGGTCATACAGCCCTTGGCTTTGCTGTTATCATGATAGCACATCCCGCCGCAGAAAACAAGAAAGGAATATGCCCGCGCGGCTGTAAAGCGCTCCGGGTGCGGAACCCGCCCCCCCGGGCAGAAATCAAAGCCACTGCGAACGCGGCAGAAAGCCGGGGCGTGCGCTGCAAAGCAGCGCACGCCCCGGAACAGATTATATAATGTAATTATTCGCTGATGGCGATGGTCTTGGGCGCGCCATAATCCGCGCCGTAGGTTTCCACCCGGATGGACTTGATCACCTGATCCTGCTTGGGGTGGTTGTTGCTGTCGGCACTGACCTGCGAGAGGGTCCGGCAGACGCTCATGCCCTCGAACACCTTGCCAAAGGCGGCGTATTTGCCGTCATAATCCTCGCTCTTGTCGCGGCAGAGAATGAAAAACTGGCTGCCTGCGGTGTTGAAATAGGCCTCGTCCGTGTCGCTGGTGGCGCAGAAGCGGGCCATGGCAATGACGCCGCTGGTCAGGCTCAGGTCGTTTTTCGAGAAGCCGTTGAGCGCAAACTCGCCCTCGATAAAATAGCCCGGGCCGCCGGTGCCGTTGCCCTCGGGATCGCCGCCCTGAATCAGATAGTTGCTCAGGGTGCGGTGGAAGATGGTCCCGTCATAAAAGCCACTGTTGGCCAGATAGATAAAGTTGGCGACGGTGTTGGGGGCTTTGTCCGGATAGAGGTACAGCGTGATGATGTCGCCGCTTTCCATGGTGATGGTGGCCAGAGGGTTGTCGGTGGCCCGCTTGCAGCCGGAGGCGGTCAGCAGCAGGGCGGCCAGCAGCGCCACAAGACACAGTGCGCTGATGCGGCGGAAACGACGATGGACAGTTTTCATGTAATTCGCTCCATTCCAGGGGTATTTTTATGGGAAAGTGCTAATAGTATAGCAAACGCCCCGCGGATTTGCAACAGAATTTGACGATCTTGCCGAAATAAAAAACGCAATGATTGCCCGCGCGGGCAGGCAGTTGCTTTTTTTCGGCCGGGCGGGTATAATCAGGCTATGCTGATGAAGACAAAGGAAGGGATCCCCATGGCAGAGCAGATGACCGCGGCAATCTGGACGGTGAACATGGCCGAGCTGACCGGCTGCGACGAGACGATCTGGGTGAGAAAGGACACGGTTCTCCCCACGGCGGAGGCCGGAGGGGATACGCTGGAGCTGTCGTTTCCCGACGCGGCCCGGCGCGAGCAGCTGATGCTGCTGCTGCGCGGCGGCATGGCGGGACAGGTGATGTATGCTGTGCCGATTATGCCCGGGCTGCGGGCGCCCTGGGGCGTGCCGGGTGTGCTGCTGACCGACGACCCGGGGGCGGCGCGCTGGTTTGCGGCCCTGCCGGGCAGCTGCGATGACACGGCGCTGAACAGCGGGCGGCCCTACCTGCAGATTCTGCACCTGAGCCACAGCCACGGCAGCGGCATGGCGCTGCTGCCAGAGGAGCACACGCTCTGGGCGCTGGGGGCTGACCTGCCCTCGCTCTGCCGCGCCATTGCCCTGGGGATGGGCTGCGCCGAGGGCCGCTGGGGCGACTGGCTGGCCGTGCCGATGGAGGTGCGGGGCAGCACCGGGATTCTGAACCCGGAGGGCGCGCCCCATTGGCTGCAAATCGGGCCGGACGGGGCGCTGTGGGCCGTTGACCCCTGGGCGGACGCGGCTCCGGCCGCGGGGCTGGCGGCGCTGGCGGCGCCTGCCGGGTGCAGCCCCGGGCGCACCGACTGGAACACGCTGGTGCTCTGCGCCGCCATGGCGGCGCTGCGGGGCGGCAGGCTGAGCATGGAAGGCTGGTACTATGCCGGGATTGCCCACTATCTCAACCAGTGGGGGCACGAACAGGACATTGTGCCGCGGCCGCCGGTGTGCGTCATTGGCCGGGCAGGGGAGCTGGGCGGCGCCGTTCCGGCTGACAATGCCGTTCCGGCGGAGTATGGCCCGGCGCTGGCCCAGCAGGCGGCAGCGTTGCAGCAGCGCCTTGCCCAGCCGGACGCGGGGACGCTGGAGACCACCCTGGCGCAGCGGCTGGCCCAGCTTGCAAAAAAATAATGGAAGAATGAGAAAATAACCCTTGACAAACGCCGCAGAATGGGTATAATAGTCATGTCAAATGACACAGCGGGTTTGTGTAAAGGTAGCACACCGGACTCTGACTCCGTTTGTGAGGGTTCGAATCCTTCACCCGCTGCCACGCCCTGAAATCCTTGGATTTCAGGGCGTTTTCTATACGCAATGCTGCCTGCAGCCTGGTCTGCGGCGATGGGAGGATAATGCAATGGAGCTGACAGTTCGCTATGCGGCGGAGGACGACCTGGACCGGGTGAATCAGCTGCGGGCCATGGTTCAGCAGGTTCATGCAGTTGGGCGGCCGGATCTGTTTCAGCCCGGTTTTTCCCCTGCGCTGCAGGAGCATCTGAAGCAGAAGTTTCAAGCGGACGATTCGGATGTGCTGACGGCGTGGATCAACGAGACAATCTGCGGCTTCGCCATTGTGGAATATATCGACCGGCCCGCGTCGCCCTATATGCAGGAGCGGCGGTATTACCATATCGAAGAATTTGGCGTGGACGCGGCCTTCCGCCGGCGCGGCGTGGCCACGGCGCTGCTGGCCTTCTGCCGCAGGGAGGCAGCGCGAAAGGGCTTTGACCGGGTGGAGCTGGACGTGTGGGAGTTTAACGAGGCGGCGCGCCAATGCTATGAGGCGGCGGGATTTTGCACCTACCGACGGTATATGGAGCTGGAGCTGTAAGCGGAGCGGCTTATTTTGCCGTGCGGCTCCCGGACGGCCGGTGCAGCAGCTCCGTCAGCCCGACAAACAGCAGAAACACGCCGAAGCCCCGGCGCAGCAGCGCCGTGTCGATCAGCTGCGCCGCCCAGGCGGACAGGCCGGCGGTGATCAGGCCCGCTCCGGCGGCCCAGAGCGTCACGCGCCAGTCCACCAGCGCGTGCTTGGCGTGCAGCAGCAGCGCGGCGGCGGCCGTGGGGAGAAAATAGAGCAGGTTCAGCCCCTGGGCGGCCCGCTGCTCCCACCCGGCAAAGGCCGTGAGCCAGACCATCAGCAGCGTCCCGCCGCCGATGCCAAAGCCGGAAATGACGCCGCACAGCAGCCCTGCCGCCGAGCCCCAGAGCCAGCCGTTCCAATCCATGCCGGTTTCCTCCTGTCTGTGTGGGTATGTACGCCCCCTGCAAAAGACGCAAAGTTTCATGTTGCGGCGGCTGGGCCGGTTTGCTATGCTGTAAGCGGGCAGATCGATCAGCTGAACAACATTGAATTAGGCAGGAGGAGCCAAGATGGAAGAGAAAAAGTATTACACCCTGGAGCAGGTTGCCGCGATGACCGAGCTGAGCGAGCGCACCGTCCGCAATTATCTGAGCCTCGGCGTGCTGCACGGGGAGAAGGTGGACGGAGCATGGCGCTTTTCCGAGGAAGCGTTTGAAGCGTTTCTGGAGCAGGACATGGTGCGCCAGAGCCTGAACGCCAAAACGCTGGGGATCATTCACGACTTTCTGCTGCAGACGGAAAAGCCCTCGCCCGCCGTCTGCGCCGTGCTGGACTATCCCGCGGCCCGGGATGCGGCGCTGCGCGCCGTGATTGCCGAGGCGGACAGCCTGCTGGGGCAGGGACAGTATCACCTGCAATACCGCATGGAGCGGGGACACAGCCGCCTGACGGTGACGGCCGCGCCCGAGGGGCTGGCCCGCCTGCTGGCACGGCTGGAAACGGCCTGAGCTGCTATTGTCCCAGCAGCAGGCGAAGCCCGCCATAGAGGATCACCAGACCCAGCGCCCGGTGCAGCCAGTTTACCGGGATGCGCCGCAGCAGCCAGCCGCCCAGCAGCCCGCCGGCAAAGCCGCCCACCAGATAGGGCCAGGCGACGGTCAGCGCGCCCTGCCGGGCATAGACCGCCAGCGAGACCAGGCACAGCGGCAGGATGATGCTGATGGCAGTGGCAAAGGCGTGACGGTCCTCCAGCCCGGCCCAGCGGGTGAGCAGGGGGACGAGAATCATGCCGCCGCCCGCGCCGAAAAGGCCGTTGGCCACCCCGGCCAGCGCGCCCGACACGGCGCAGCGCAGCGCCCCGGGCTTTTGCTTGTGCAACAAAGAGATCGCCTCCCCGGCTAGTATCCGCCGGGGAGGCGATGTTTATCCATGGGTTTAGCCAAAGCAGGAATAGACCGCGCCGGCCTCCGCCGCAGCGCCCTTGATGGCGGCCAGAGTGGAGAGCGTGACCAGCGCATAGCCGCGGGCCTGCAGCGCATCGACAATCTCCAGCGCGGCGGCGCGGGAGGCAGGGAAGATGTCGTGCATCAGCACCACGTCGCCGTCGCCGGCCTGAGAGAGAATGCTGCTGACAATCTGCGCCTGGGTGCGGTGGTTCCAGTCCTCGGGATCCACGCTCCACAGCGCGATGGACAGGTCCAGTTCGCCCGCCAGTGTGCAGACGGCCTCGTCATACAGCCCGCCGGGCGGACGGAACCAGCGGGGCCGCAGGCCGGCCATCTCTTCAATCAGCTGGGCGGTGTCGCCCAGCTCGGTTTCCAGCGTGGTGCGGGATTCGCTGCGCAGATAGATGTGGCTCCAGCCGTGAACGCCCAGCTCGTGCCCGTGGGCCGCGTAGGCGGACAGGTCGGTGGGAAAATCCTGCATCCGGTAGCCGCAGATGAAAAAGGTGCAGGCCGCGCCGCGCTGCTCCAGCGCCTGTAAAAACGCCTCGGTTGCCGGGCCGGATGGACCGTCGTCGAAGGTGAGGGCAATATAGCCTGCCGGGCCGCCGCCGGCGGACACGCTGCCGCAGGCTGCGGCGCGAACCGGCAGCAGCAGCATGGCCGCGGCCAGCAGTGCCAGAATCCGCTTGCCCATGAGATCACCTCCGATCCGTTTCTGCGCCGCAGGGCGCGGCGCGTTGTGATTATTGCAGAATGGCCGGCTGGATGGTCTCGTCCGAGGGCGTGACAACCAGCGTGACCTTGTCGCCGGGGCTGCAGAGCACCACCGACTCGGACTCTGCCGCGCTGACCCGGTACCAGCTGCCGTCCACCAGCAGGTAATACTGCGTGGTGCCGTTGATAACCGCGCTGCGCAGCTCGTCGATCCGGCCGGCGACGGTCTGCGCGCCGGCCTGCCCGGCGGTGCTTTCGGCGGCGATGCCGTTCTGCTGCAGCAGGGCGACATAGTTCCGCTCGCACTCGGCCACGGTGGTGCCGGTGGCCACCACCTGATACTGCCGCACGTTGACCATGGCATACATCTTAACCAGCTGCGCGTCGTCCTTCAGGGCCATGAAATAGGTCGGCTCACCGGAGATGTTCAGCAGCAGCGGGAAGGTGGAGCGATAGCTCAGGTGCTGCACCACGCCCTCGGCGCTGCTGCGGGCGGAATATTCCGTCGCGCCGGCGACCGGGTAATAGCGCGCCTCCTTGGTGCGCTGGTTGACCAGGATAAAGCCGATGTTGGACGAGTCGGAGGTGACCGAGGTGATGCCGGTATAGAGCCACACGTCGTCCTCCAGGGCAATGTAGTTATAGCCCTCGGTGGTCATGGTGCAGTCCTTCTGGCCAAAGAGCGAGTTCCAGAAGCCCTGGTTATAGACGCCGTGGTAGTCATACTGCTGGATCAGCAGGTCGGCGCTGTAGACCCGGTCCACCCAGGTGGGCACCTCGCCCACGGGGTAGTAGGTGCACTCGCCGGTAACGGCGTCCATCAGCACGGCGCCCACCACGTCGTTGCCGCCGAAGAGGCCGATGGTGCGGTCAAGCACCGAGCAGATCCACCAGGGGTGGCCGCTTTCGTCAATCTCAAAGTTGCAGTCGTCAAAGATCAGCGTGGGATAGGCAAAGCGCAGGTGGCGGTAGAGATAGCGGTTGAAATATTCCGCCGGGGAGTATTTCATGCCCTCGTCCAGGCGGACGACGGTGGCCTCCTGCGTGACCATGTCGATGAGGATATAGGCCGGCAGACCCTCGCTGCGGTTGGACAGCCACTTGAAAAAGTCGGCATATTCCAGATAGGTCACGCGCACGGGCCGGTCATTGTAGTTGATCTGGGCATAGGCCGGCGAGACCTCAAACTGGCTGACCATGTCGCTCAGCTCGCCCAGCTTGCGGTCGCCCAGGCGCTCGGCCGAATCCTTGTCCAGCATGGGAATCTGGTCGAAGGAAATCTGCGCCACGTCGGCCGTAAAGTCTGACTCCGCCGGCACCAGCAGGCGGGAATAGCTCCCGGCGCGGAAGAACACGGCTGAGCTGAGCCAGCCGGCTACCAGCACCAGCGCCAGCAGAATGACGATGACCAGCGGCGCCTTGCAGTGCGCCCTGATGAACCGGGCGTATTCGCCGGGCTGCTGGCGCAGCTTTCCGCCGGAGAAAAGCAGCACGCCCAGCGCATAGACCAGGCAGAGGAAAAACACAAAGCCGTATAAATCGCCGGACTTGGGATTGAGCGCGGGCAGCTTGACATAATAATAGACAGCGCCGGCTATGAGCGTGACAAGCAGGCTCAGCAGAATGCTCCTGCCGGAAAAGCGCGGCTCTCTGCGGATGGGCACAACATGATCCATGACAGACCTCCTAAAAGTGTGAAGATTCTGGGTTTGACAGGAATATTCTATCATGGTTTGACTATGAAGTCAAAATGAGATATAATAAATTGAATCATTATGAATGCGCTGCGGGACTAGTGTGCCCGGCAATCCGGCGCCTATCCATGGAGGGATGAAAATGCTGCTGCGCTGCCCGGTGTGCGCCG
>CACXCV010000099.1 GCA_902766215.1 Oscillospiraceae bacterium | reverse complement strand
CCTCTCCACCTCCTACCGCGAGACGGCCGAGGCGGTGATGAAGGACGAAACCCAGTTTCAGACCACTGTGACCACGGCCACGCTGGAGCTGGGCATTGACATCGGCCGGCTGGAGCGGGCCTTTCAGATTGACGCGCCGTTTACCGTCAGCTCGTTTTTGCAGCGGATGGGGCGCACCGGGCGGCGCGACCAGCCGCCGGAGATGTGGTTTGTCATGCGGGAGGAGCACCCCGAGGCCCGGGCCATGCTGCCCGAAACCATCCCCTGGAAGCTGCTGCAGGGCATTGCGCTGGTGCAGCTGTACCGGGAGGAGCGCTGGGTCGAGCCGCCGCGTCTGGACCGCCTGCCCTACAGCCTGCTCTATCACCAGACGCTGTGTACTCTGGCCTCCTGCGGCGAGCTGTCACCCGGGGCGCTGGCCCAGCGGGTGCTCACGCTCAGCTGCTTTCACCGGGTCAGCCAGGACGACTTCCGCGTGCTGCTGCGCCACCTGCTGGACACCGAGCAGATTCAGCGCACCGAGGAGGGCGGCCTGATCGTGGGCCTGGCCGGCGAGCGCCAGACCAACTCCTACAAGTTCTATGCCGTGTTTCAGGAAAACGAGGAATATACCTGCCGCAGCGAGTCGCAGGAGCTGGGCACCATTGTCCAGCCGCCTCCCGCCGGCGAGAAGATCGCGCTGGCCGGGCACGTGTGGATTGTGGAAGAGGTGGATCACAAGCGCCACCTGGTCTACTGCACCCAGGTCAGGGGCAAGGTTCCGGCCTATTTCGGCCAGTGCCCCGGCGACCTGCACACCCACGTGCTCGAGCGGATGCACGCCCTGCTGGGGCAGCGCGAGGTGTATCCCTACCTGATGCCCAATGCGGTGGTGCGGCTGGGTCAGGCCCGCGATGCGGCCCGGCACGCCGGGATGCTGACCCAGCCGCTGATTGCCCTGGGCGGCGACATGTGGTGCCTGTTCCCCTGGCTGGGCAGCTATGCCTTTCTGGCGCTGGAGCGGATGCTGAAGCTCAAGTGCGCGCCGCTGCTGGGCCTGAAGGGGATGGACTCCACCCGGCCGTATTACATCCAGTTCCGCATGAGCGCCGGGCCGGAGGAGTTTTTCCGTGTGCTGCGGCAGCAGGCCGCGCAGGAGATCGACCCCATGTCGCTGGTCTATCCCGGCGAGCTGCCGCTGTTTGAAAAATATGACGAGTTCCTCCCCGAGGAGCTGGTGCGCAAGGGCTTTGCCTATGGGGTGCTGGACATCGAGGGGATGCGCGCCCGGGTGCTGGGCTGGGGACAATAACTGCATATGGTTCGGGGCGCACTGCCGCGGCAGCGCGCCCCATTGTTATGCTTCGGCCGGCCCGGCCGTGATGGCGGAGATCTCATAGGCGGTGCGCTCTTCGGCCTGGTCGGGCAGCTGCTTGACGTATACACGGCTTTGCAGCCGCCCGGTCAGCGCCAGCGGCGAGCCCACCGCCAGCCCGGCGCACTGCTGGGCTGTGCGGCCCCAGAGGATGCAGGGTAAGTAATCCGCCCGGCGATAGGGCCGGTTGACGGCCAGCATGATGTCGCAGATCTCCCGCCCCAGCGGCGTCCGCCGGAAGACCGGCGGGCGGCAGATGCTGCCCAGCAGCGTGACCTCGTTGGCGGGCTCGCCCTCGCAGCTGCGCAGCTGCTCGGCATAGGCCGTGATGACCAGCCGCCGGCCCTCGCCGCTGCGGTTGTTGAACGAGCGCACCTGCCCCTGCAGCTCGATCATGCCGCCGCCGGAGGGATCCAGCGCCTGCACCAGCTCCTCCGGCGCCACGCAGCCCAGCACGTCCACCGCGCCGGAGAGCCGCTCGACCGCCAGCGAAAAGCGGGAAAAGCGCCTGCCGTGGCTTTCGTGCGAAAAAACGGGGAGGGCCTCCAGCTCGCCCCGCAGCAGGATTTGATTGCATATCTGTTCCATATTGCCACCTCGTTTCTGTTCCTGTCAGAGTATATGAGGGGCTTGTTTGCGGTATGCCGCGCGGGCGCGGCCGCCGGAGCCGGACCCCGGCGGCTGCGCCCGCGGTTATTTGAACGGGCGATTGCCCGCTGGCCATAGCATGCCCCGGCGGGGCCGGGTTATGTATGGCGGCCTTAGAGCACGCTTTCCAGCAGGCACATCACCATGCGGCTGTGGCGCGCCTCGTCCCGCGACAGCTCGTCAAGCACTTCGCGGAGCGTGCCGTCGGCGCAGGCGGCGGCGTCCCGATAGGCCGCGCTGCCGGCCAGCTCTTCCTCATAGCGGCGGCGCAGCGTTTCCAGCGGGCAGGCCGCGGGCACAAAGGCCGGCTGCACGCGGGGGCACTGGCCGGTCATCACAAAATACTGGGCCGAGAGCCGGCGGGCGTGATGATGCTCGTCGGCAGCCATCTCCAGCAGGCCGCGCCGCGCCCGGCTGGGCAGGTGCTGCGCCAGGTGACGGTACAGGGTGGCGTCCTCGCACTCGTCGGTGATCCAGCCCAGCAGCTGCTCGGGCGTAATCCGGCACGGGGGCTGGCAGCCGTCCTGCGGCGGCTGCTCCGGCTCGCTGGCCGGGGCTGGCTGCGCAGCGGGGGTCTGCCCCCGGCCGCGCCCAGCGGCCACCCGCTCCCACACGGCGCGCTCCTGCTCGGGATCCATGCAATGGGTCATCGTTGTTCCCCTCCTTCCTGCGCCATTGTATGCGGCAAGGCAAACCAGAGACACCGGCTGTTTTGCCGGATAAAACGGGCAAAGTGACGAATTTTACCCCGTACCCTTGACACACTGGACGAAACGTGCTAGTATGCGAACAACGATTTAGTCCGCAACAGCGGCGGAAAGGACGGACCGGCATGCAGAAGCGGTTTGGCGGCATGATGATGGATATGATGCGCATGTGCAGCATGTGCATGATGCTCTGCGCCCAAAAACGCTGTCTGCCTCGCCCCATATCCGTCTGAATCATAGGAAGATCAGGATTGGAGAAGCAGCGACAGCTTCTCCAATCCTTTTTTCATGGAAAAAAGGGGAAGAAAGGGGTTTTCCGCGATGATCGAACTGAAACATCTGGGGAAAACATACCAGTCGTCGGCGGGGCCGGTGGAGGCGCTGCGCGACGTGAGCCTCACCATTGCTGACGGAGAGATTTTTGGCGTGATCGGCCTGTCCGGCGCGGGCAAGAGCACGCTGGTGCGCTGCATCAACCTGCTGGAGCGGCCCACCAGCGGCCAGGTGCTGATCGACGGACAGGACCTGATGCAGCTGTCCCACCGGGAGCTGCTGCGGGTGCGGCGGAGCATCGGCATGATCTTTCAGGGCTTTAACCTGCTGGAGCAGCGCAATGTGGTGGACAATGTGGCCTTTCCGCTGGAGACAGCCGGCGAAAAGAAGGCGGCCGCCCGCGCCCGGGCGCGGGAGCTGCTGGCCCTGGTGGGCCTGACCGAGCGCGAAAACGCCTACCCCGCCCAGCTATCCGGCGGACAGAAGCAGCGCGTGGCCATTGCCCGCGCCCTGGCCACCCGGCCCAAATACCTGCTCTGCGACGAGGCGACCAGCGCCCTGGACCCCAACACGACCCGCGCGATTCTTGCACTGCTGCAGCGGATCAACCGCGAGCTGGGCGTGACCATCGTTATCATCACCCACGAGATGAAGGTCATCGACCAGATCTGCGACCGGGTGGCGGTGATCGATCAGAGCCGGATTGCCGAGGAGGGCCGCGTGAGCGACGTGTTTGTCAACCCGCAGTCGCAGATTGCCCGCGAGCTGATCCTGCCCCAGAGCCGCACGGTGATGGAGACCAAGGGCGGCCGCCTGCTGCGGATTATCTTCCACGGCGAGGCATCCAGCCTGCCGGTGGTGTCCAACCTGGTGCTGGAGTGCCAGGTGCCGGTGAACATCATGTTTGCCGACACCAAGGACATCGACGGCGCGGCCTATGGCCACATGATCCTTGAACTGCCAACCGACCCGCGGCAGGCAGAAAAGGTCATCGCCTGGCTGAACAACAACCAGATTGGCTGGAGGGAGGAAGGCAAATGATTTCCGAAATGCTGATCAAGCTCTGGAACAACGGCCTGATCCAGCGCGGCGTATGGGAAACGCTGTATATGACCGTGCTGTCCACCGCCTTTGCCTATGTGCTGGGCCTGCCCCTGGGCGTGATCCTGCACATCACCGACCGCGGCGGCATCTGTCCCAACCGGTGGATTAACCGGATCCTGGGCTTTGTCGTCAACTTTTTCCGCAGCATCCCCTGCATCATCCTGATGGTGGCCATGATCCCGGTGGCGCGGCTGATTCTCCACACCAGCTTGGGCAACGGCGCGGTTATCGTCACGCTGGTCATTGCCGCCGCACCCTATGTGGCGCGGATGGTCGAGTCCTCGCTGAAGGAGGTCCCCGCCGGCGTGATCGAGGCGGCCCAGTCCATGGGCTGCAGCAGCCTGCAGATCATCTTTCACGTGCTGCTGCCGGAGGCAAAGCCCTCGCTGATCCACGGCTGCGTGATCTCCACCGTGACCATCCTGGGCTATACCGCCCTAGCGGCCACGCTGGGCGGCACCGGCCTGGGGCAGATTGCCATCATCTATGGCCACCAGCGCAGCAACGATGACATCATCTGGCTGTGCGTGCTGCTGATTGTGGCCATTGTCCAGCTGATTCAGATTGTGGGCACGCAGATAGCCCGGCGCACCGACAAGCGCATCAAATAAGCGCCCCCGGCGCTTGATATAGATTCCTCAAGGCAAACAATTCACTTTACCCAATCTAAGGAGTGTATCATTATGAAGAAACTTACCGCATTGCTGCTTTCTGCCATTCTGCTGGTTGCTGCGCTGGCCGGCTGCTCGTCCAGTCCCAGCAGCACCCCGGCTGCCGATAGTGACACCGACAAGACCATCGTGGTGGGCGCCAGCTCCACCCCCCATGCCGAGATTCTCGAGCAGGTGAAGGACACCCTGGCCGCCGATGGTTATACCCTGGACATCGTGGTCTATGACGACTATGTCCTGCCCAACCAGGCCCTGGCCGACGGCTCGCTGGACGCCAACTACTTCCAGCACAGCCCCTACCTCAACAGCTATAACGCCGCCAACAACACCAACTTGGTCGCCGCGGCGCTGATCCACTATGAGCCCTTTGGCCTGTATGGCAACGGCGTGGCCAGCGTGGCCGACATCGCCGATGACGCCACCATCCTCATCCCCGCCGACGACAGCAACGAGACCCGCGCCCTGCTGCTGCTGGCCCAGGAGGGCCTGATCACCCTGCCCGACGACGCTTCCGCCGCCAAGGGCGTGACCACGCTGGACATTGTGGACGCCAAGGGCCACGATGTGCGCGCCATTCAGGCCGACACCGTCCCCTCCCAGCTGGCCAACAGCAACCCGGGCACCGTGGCAGTCATCAACGGCAACTATGCCCTGCAGGCCGGCCTGAAGGTGTCTGACGCCCTGGCCACCGAGAACGCCGACGGAGACGCCGCCCAGACCTATGCCAACGTGGTGGCTGTCCGCTCCGGCGACGAAAACAGCCCCAAGATTCAGGCCCTGATCAAGGCCCTGCAGTCCGACGCCGTGAAGCAGTACATCGCCGAGACCTATAACGGCGCTGTGGTTGCCATCTTCTGATATCCCCCGGCTGACCGGAGCCGCTGCCGCCAGGCAGCGGCTCCTTTTCGCATCCGAATCCGGTGCGGGGCAAGCTTCCTCTTTACAAATCCGGCGGGATACGGTATAGTGACTGTGTATCTTTTGTATTTTCACCCGAGGTGACACCATGACCGAACTGGAAAAACTGAGAAATTTCTCGATTATTGCCCACATCGACCACGGCAAGTCCACCCTGGCCGACCGCCTGCTGGAGCAGTGCAACGCGGTAGAGGCCCGCGAGATGGAGGATCAGCTGCTGGACAACATGGAGCTCGAGCGCGAGCGCGGCATCACCATCAAGGCCCGCGCGGTCAAGCTGAACTATGCCGCCGACGATGGGCAGGTCTATACCTTTAACCTGATCGACACCCCGGGCCACGTGGACTTTAACTATGAGGTCAGCCGCAGCCTGGCTGCCTGCGAGGGCGCGGTGCTGGTGGTAGACGCGGCGCAGGGCGTCGAGGCGCAGACCCTGGCCAACACCTATCTGGCCATCGACGCCGGGCTGGAGGTCCTGCCGGTGATCAACAAGATCGACCTGCCGGCGGCGGACCCGGAGCGGGTGAAAAAAGAGATTGAGGACATCATTGGCCTGCCCTGCGACGAGGCGCCGGAGATTTCGGCCAAGAGCGGCCTGAACGTCCACCAGGTGCTGGAGATGATCGTCCGCGGCGTGCCGCATCCCACCGGCGACCGGAGCCTGCCCCTGCGGGCGCTGATCTTTGACAGCCAGTATGACAGCTATCGCGGCGTGGTGGTCTATCTGCGCGTGGTGGACGGCACGCTTTCCACCGGCCAGACGGTGCGCCTGATGGCCTCCGGTGCGGAATACAAGGTGGTGGAAACGGGCTATCTCCACCCCATCGGCATGGAGCCCTGCCAGGCGCTGGGCGCCGGCGAGGTGGGCTATTTCACTGCCAGCATCAAAAACGTGGCCGACACCCGGGTGGGCGACACCGTGACCGATGCGCTCAGCCCGGCGGCCGAGCCGCTGCCCGGCTATCGCGCCGTGCGGCCCATGGTCTTTTCGGGCATCTATCCCGCCGACAGCGCCAAGTATCCCGACCTGCGTGACGCGCTGGAAAAGCTCAAGCTCAACGATGCGGCCCTGTCCTATGAGCCGGAGACCTCCATCGCCCTGGGCTTTGGCTTCCGCTGCGGGTTTTTGGGCCTGCTGCACATGGACGTGATTCAGGAGCGCATCGAGCGCGAGTTCAACCTTGACCTGATTACCACCGTCCCCTCGGTCATCTATGAGGTGACGCGGACCAACGGGCAGGTGGAGCGCGTGGACAACCCGTCGGAATACCCCGACCCGGCCGCGATCGCCGCGGCGGAGGAGCCCTACGTCAAGGTCTCGATCATCACGCCGGAGG
>CACXCV010000098.1 GCA_902766215.1 Oscillospiraceae bacterium | reverse complement strand
TCATCAACGCCGGTGACATCGAAAAGAGCAAGGTGCGCGGTGACCTGGGCATCACCTATGAGCAGGACGTGCTGCGGCTGATCGACGCATTCCGGGGGTTTGACCTCTATGTGGGCAGCGTGGTGATGACCATGTACAACGCCCAGCCCTCCGCCATCCAGTTCCAGCGCCGGCTGGAGGACCTGGGCATCCGTGTCTACCGGCATTACGCCATCGCGGGCTATCCCTCCGACGTGGACGCCATCGTCAGCGACGAGGGCTATGGCCGCAACGAGTATCTCGAGACCACGCGCTCGCTGGTGGTGATCACGGCTCCCGGCCCCGGCAGCGGCAAGATGGCCACCTGTCTGAGCCAGCTCTATCATGATTACCGCCGGGGGATCAGCGCCGGCTATGCCAAGTTTGAAACCTTCCCCATCTGGAACCTGCCGCTCAAGCACCCGGTGAACGTTGCCTATGAGGCGGCGACGGCCGACCTGGACGATGTGAACATGATCGACCCATTCCATCTGGAGGCCTATGGCGTCACGGCGGTCAACTATAACCGCGACGTGGAGATTTTCCCGGTGCTGTCGGCTATGCTGGAGAAAATCTCCGGCTCAATCAACTATCAGTCGCCCACGGACATGGGCGTGAACATGGCGGGCTATTGCATTACCGACGACGCGGCGGTGTGCGCGGCGGCCCGGCAGGAGATTCTGCGCCGCTACTATGCCGCACGCTGCCAGGAGCGCAAGGGCCTGTCCGACGGCCGCGACGCGGGCAAGATTCTGCTGCTGATGAAAAACTGCGGCCTGACCGTGGACGAACGCAAGCCGGTGGCTGCTGCGGCCGGCCTGGCGCTGCTCACCGGCGAGCCGGCGGCGGCCATCGAGCTGCCGGATGGGCGGATTGTCACGGGCAAGACCTCCAAGCTGATGGGCGCGGCTTCCGCCATGCTGCTCAACGCGCTGAAGGTGCTGGGTGGGATCGACGACGGAATCAAGCTGATTTCCCCGCAGGTTATTGAGCCGGTGCAGGACCTGAAGGTCAACCACCTGGGCAACAACAACCCGCGCCTGCACACTGACGAGGTGCTGCTGGCGCTGTCGATCAGCGCCGCCACCGATCCGGTGGCCGAGCAGGCCATGCAGCAGCTGGAAAAGCTGCGCGGGGCCGAGGTACACTCCACGGTGATCCTCTCGGCGGTGGATGAGAACACCTTCCGCCACCTGGGCATCAACCTCACCTGTGAGCCGGTGTATCAGTCGAAAAAGCTGTACCACAAATAAACAGGCAGCTGCATAAACAACCGCAGCCGCCGGCAATGCCGGCGGCTGCGGTTTTCGTCGATATAAGGCGGGGGGCGGACTCATTCCCCGACCAGGGTCATGACCACGTGTCCGGCCAGCATCAGCCCGGCGCAGGAGGGAACCCAGGACAGTGAGCCGGGGATGGTCCGCCGCCCGGGAGGGGGGGATTCCAGCTGGGCGGGCGTGCGGGCCGGCTCGGGGCTCCACAGCACCGTGTGGTGCGCAATGCCGCGGGCGCGCAGCTCACGGCGCATGATGCGTGCCAGCGGGCAGGAGTGCGTCCGGCTGATGTCGTCGATGCGAAACTGGGTAGGATCCGTCTTGTTGCCGGTGCCCATCGAGCTGATGATGGGAATGCCGCGCCCGGCGGCGGTCTGAATCAGGCTGAGCTTGCAGGACACCAGGTCAATGGCGTCGATGATATAGTCATAGTCAGCGAAAAAGCGCTCCTTGTCCGCCTCGGTGTACATGCCAACAATGGCGCGCACGTCGCAGTCCGGGCTGATGTCCCGAGCGCGGGCGGACATCACCTCGGCCTTGGGCTGGCCGAGGGTGGAGTGCAGGGCGCACAGCTGGCGGTTGAGATTCGACGCGCCCACCGTGTCGGCGTCGATGAAAGTCAGGCGGCCCACGCCGGCGCGGGCCAGAGCCTCACAGCTGTAGCTGCCCACGCCGCCCACGCCGAACACGGCCACATGCGCCCGGCGCAGCCGCTCCATGGCCTCGCTGCCCAGCAGCATCTCCTGACGCAAAAATGTTTCTTGCATACGATCCTCCCGAATACACCACGAGCCGCCCGCAGGCGGCTCGTGAACTGTTGCGCGTTATCTGTTGACAAACAGCATGCCAAAGCCGTTTTCGCTGATGGGATAGGACTCAGCCTTGGCGTCGAACCATGCGTTGTAGTCGTTGCTGCGCAGGGTGTTCTCCACCAGATAGTCCTGATAGGAGTCATACTCGGTGCTGTAGCCGGAGAAGTACATCACATGGTAGCCGTAGGTCGTTTCGACAATGCCGGTGTCGCCGGCCTGGCGGCTGGCGTCGAAGCACCAGTCGTTGAAGGTGTCGGCCATCTGGCCGGGGTAGACGTTTTCATACAGGCCGCCGTTGGCGCTCGAGCCGGTGTCGGTCGAATTCTCGGTGGCCAGGGCAGCAAAGCTGTCCTCAGTGGCCTCGCCGTCCTGCCAGTCGCTGAGCAGCTGCTCGGCCTTGGCCTTGGCCTCGGCCTTGGCGGCTTCGTCAGAGCTGTCGCTGACCGGAACCAGAATGTGGCGGACGTTGACCAGCTTTTCCTCGCGGGCCTGACGGCTGAGGAAGTAGATGACATAGTAGGTGGTGGTGCTGCCGTTGTTATACTCGGCCACATAGGTCTCGCCCTCCAGGCGGGCCTCGTCAAAGAGCCAGTCGGCGCAGGCGCTGTTGGTCTGGCTGTAGGAATAGTCCTCGCAGAGCGTGGTGCTCTCGGCGTCGTACTCCTCGGCGCCGTTGGCGATCTCTTCCTCGGTGGGGGCGTTGCGCTTGGTGGCCTCTTCCAGGAACACGGCCTCGTGGTGGGCGCTGGCCTCAGCAATACGCTCGGCCTCTGCCTTGGGATCGACGGTGTTCTCGTCGCTGTTCACGGCCAGCACGCGGTAGCTGACGGTGTCAAAGTCGTTCTTGTGCTCGGCATAGTAGCTGTCCAGCTGATCCTGCGTGTAGGAATAGCTGTTCAGCTGCTCGGTGTAATAGGCGCTGGCCAGGGCCTGCATGGTCAGATAGTCGCGGTAGGTATCCACAGAGGCAGCCTTGCCGTATACGGCCTTCAGGTAAGCGGTGGCGTCGGCATAGCCGTTGCTCTTTGCCGCCGTCTCCAGCGCGGACAGGTTGGCGGAGATGTTCTGCGTCTGCTCGTCGGTCAGCGCAAAGTTGGCCGCCTTGGCTGCGTCGGACAGCAGCAGCTGCTGCTGCATGCTGGTCTCGGCGGTGTTCATAAAGTAGTCGGCCCAGGTCATGTCCTCAGAGTAGTTCTGCGACTTGAAGGACTTGGTGGTGTCGACGAAATATTTGAAATAGTCGCCATAGTAGTTGGCCACGGTGTTGGCCGAGTCCCAATAGTAGTAGCCGGCCTGCGCGGCGCTGAAGGTGGTGTCGCCCACACGGACGGCGGTGACGTGGTTCAGGAACGTGCTGGAGTTGAAAACCATCAGGCAGACAAAGGCAACGGCGATGATGATGGCCGCAATGCCGACGAGCCAGCTGGCCAGCCTGGACAGGCCGCCGTTCGAAGTCTTTTTGGCGTCGCGGACCAGACTGCCGGTTTCATATTGTTCCTGGCGTTTTTTCTTTTCTCTTGATGCGCTCATGGTGCTTCAATCCTCTCTTATGCATGTGAAAAGATACCCTGCTATTATAGCGGATGACGCTGCCTGTTGCAAGTCATATCTGTGGATTTGGCAGAAAAATTTACGATTTTATCATAAATTCCGGCCGCAAAGGCAAAGAAAAAGCCGCTGCCGCGCAGAGCGGCAGCAGCTTTTTGATACATGTATCTCCCCGCTTCGGCCGTGCGAACCCTGATATAACCTGCACATACTCGGCAGGTGGGATGCCTCCCCGGCGAATTATTGCTTCCAACGTCCAGCGCCGGTCAAAGCCGGGCCGGGAGGCCTGCAAGCCGCGCCGGGAGTGTTCGGGCGTCCCGTTTTTATGATGTGGGTTTAAAAGAGCCCGTCACGCACCAAGCAGGGATCTAACACCTGCATTATAGCATAGCGATGCGGCGAATGCAACACATTGTTTTGTAACATTCTGCCGCGGCAGGATTATTCGTCCGTCTCGCCCGACGCTTCTTCGTCCTCCAGCTGCTGCCAGTGCTCGTCGAACAGCGCGTCCACCGCGGTCAGCTCGTCCTCGTCGTCGATGGTGACCAAAAACTCCTCGCCGTTTTCCTCGCTGACCTTCAGCAGGGAATACTCGACCTCTTCTGCGTCTTCGCTGATGGTGGCGTCGCAGACAGCCAGATAGGTTGTGCCCTGATATTCGATGGTGTCCAGCACTTCCATTTCATAGTCGGTGCCGTCTTCATCGGTGATGGTGATAAAATCGTCGCCATACTGCTCGCTCATGTGAGAAACCTCCGGTTTTGTTTGATGGCTCTATCCTATCGCGCAGCGGGGCGAAAATCAAGAAAAATTTTTCCCGCGGCTCAGGCGGTATAGTCCTCCAGCAGGCGGCGCAGCGCGGCCTCGCCCTCCACGGTCAGGCCGCGGGCCAGGCGCTGGCGGTCAGCGCGCGGCAGGTGCGGGACGATCTGTCCCGAGACATAGCAGGGCTGCGGGTCGTTCACCCGATAGGCGACAATCCGCCCGCCGCGGCTGCCGACCCAGTATTGGGCGGCGGACACAGGCAGACACAGCAGCAGGGCCATGGCCAGCGCGGTCAATACAATGCGCGGATGCATATCCCATCC
The DNA here is from genome assembly GCA_902766215.1 of Oscillospiraceae bacterium. Lineage (GTDB taxonomy): Bacteria > Bacillota > Clostridia > Oscillospirales > Oscillospiraceae > RUG11142. The sequence goes on along the minus strand of CACXCV010000098.1, from coordinate 3,966 downwards.
CCTCCGGTCATAGTCTGCCTCCGGGCGGCGCGGCCATGCCCGGCAGTTTCTGCCTGTATGCGTCCGGCGGATTCGTCACAAAATGTTCAGGTATTCATTGACATTGTATGATATAATCAATTGCAAATACTAGAGGTATCGAACAGGCCGCACGGCGGCCGACGCAACAGGAGGGACCGCCTTGGGTGGACAGACACGGGGCCGGCATGCGCTGGCGTTGACAGGGAAAATTATCGGGACGGCGGCGCTGGTCTGCTTCTTGGGCGCGCTGGTCTTTTTCTGCATTTTTGCAATCTATGTCTACAACTATATTCTGCCCCAGGCAGAGCTGAATATCGACGGTTTTTCGCTGGATCAGACCTCGGTGGTCTACTATCTGGATGAAAACGAGCAGCCGGTCGAGCTGCAGAAGCTTTACGGCTCGGAAAACCGCATCTGGGCGCAGTATGAAGAGATCCCCACCGACCTGATCTTTGCCTGCGTGGCCATTGAGGATAAGCGCTTTTTTGACCACAAGGGCGTGGACTGGCTGCGTACCACCCGGGCCTGCGTCAACATGTTCCTGGGCGACCGGTCGTCCTTCGGCGGCTCAACGATCACCCAGCAGCTGATCAAAAACCTGACCGACAACGACGAGGTGACGGTTCGGCGCAAGCTGATTGAGATTTTCCGGGCGCTGAAGTTCGAGCAGAACTATGACAAGCGAGACATTCTCGAGTGGTATCTCAACACGATCTATCTGGGCGAGCAGTGCTATGGCGTTAAGAGCGCGGCCTATGCCTATTTCGGCAAGGATGTGTCGCAACTGACCACGGCCGAGTGTGCCGCCCTGATCGGCATTACCAACAATCCTTCGATCTACGACCCGTATATCAACGAGGAAAAGTGCCTGTCCCGGCAGAAGGACATCCTCTGGGCAATGCATGAGCAGGGCTATCTGGAGGACGACGAATATGAGCAGGCCAAGGCGCAGAAGCTGGTGTTCCAGTGGTCGGCGGCCACGGAGGAGAGCAGCGATTATGTTTATTCCTATTTCATCGACCAGGTGATCCGCGACGTGGCCTCCGACCTGTCCGACGCCACCGGCTACAGCTATGACATCGCCTATCAGATGGTGCTCTCCGGCGGTTATTCGATCTATGCCACCATCGATCCCGAGGTGCAGGCCGCGCTGGAGTCGGTGTATGAAAACGAACTGAACATCCCCGAGACCTCAGGAACCTGGCAGAGCCTGCAGTCGGCCATGGTGGTCATCAACAACGAAACCGGCGACATTGCCGGCCTGGTGGGCGGCCTGGGCGAAAAAACGGGCAGTCTGACCTTCTCCCGCGCTACGCAGAGCCGACTGAGCCCCGGCAGCGCCATCAAGCCCATCTCGGTCTATGCCCTGGCGCTGGAAGAGGGGCTGGTCACGCCCCAGACCGTCTATGACGACACCCCCTTCGGCACCTATAACGGCGCGGCCTGGCCGAAAAACCAGGACGGCGCCTATCACGGCCTGACGACGATTGAAACCGCCATGGCCCAATCCACCAACACGGTGGCGGTGAAGGTGCTGGATGACCTGGGCCTGCGCAAGAGCTTTGTTTTTGCCACCGAAACCATGGGCCTGACCGGCCTGGTGGAGCAGACGCAGATCGGCGGCCGCGATTATACCGACATCAGCTATGGCGCGCTGGCCCTGGGCGGGCTGACCCGCGGTGTGACGGTCAAGTCGCTGACCGAGGCCTATGCGGCCTTTGCCAGCGGCGGGCGATACCGCTCGGCCCGCACCTATACCCAGGTGCTTGACCGCGACCGGCAGGTGATCCTGGACAACCCCCAGGATGACTACACCGCTGTCAGCGCCAAAACTGCCTGGTATCTGACGGACATGATGCAGTATACCGTTGAGCGCGGCAGCGGCATCGACGCCCGGATGGAAAATATGGCCGTGGCGGGCAAGACCGGCACCACCTCCAACGATCAGGACCGCTGGTTTGCCGGCTATACGCCCTATTATACCGGCGTGTGCTGGGTGGGCTATGACGAGCCGGAGGAGATTGTCCTCACCAGCTCGACTGCCAACCCCGCCTCGGAGCTCTGGCGCAAGGTGATGACCAAGGTACACCAGAATCTGCCGGAGCGCAGCTTTGAAAAGCCGACCGACGTGGTTACCTGCCAGGTCTGCGCCGACAGCGGCATGCTGGCCGGCGAGTGGTGCGAACGCGACCTGCGCGGCAGCCGCGTGATCACCGCAGAGCTGGCGCTGGACGACATGCCCACGCAGGTCTGCACGGCGCACGTGGGCGTGGACTATTGCAGCGTCAGCGGCAAGGTAGCTAACGAATACTGCAAGGAATACGAGGGCGTGAGCCTCACGCGCCACGCGCTGCTGGATCTGGCCCGGGTGATGGTCGTTGACGGCGTGGTGGTGACCGACCAGCAGTATACCGTGCCCGGCCGTGAGCAGGACATTCCGGCGGGATATTTCCGCGCGGAGACTGGCGTGGAGCACCCGGTGAACGAGGTGTGCACCGAGCACGAAAAGCCGGAGGCGCCGGAGGAGGAAATCGCCGCAGACCAGCGGCCGGACTACAGCGACACCCAGGACGGCGGCGCCGGCAGCGACGAGCAGGACGGCAGCAGTCTTGGCTTCTGGGGCTGGCTGACGGGCCTGTTCCAGCGGCAGAGCGCATAAGCGCACGGAGACAGACAGCGCGGCAAGGGGCGATTGACCGCCCCTTGCCATGCGTGTTATAATTGTATACTAAAGGGATTGCGCCCACGGCGCAGAAATGAGGAGTTTCATGTGGATTTCAAACGCCTGGCGGGACTATGAGCTGTTGGACTGCTCCGACGGCGAAAAGCTGGAACGCTGGGGCAAATACATTCTTCTGCGGCCTGATCCGCAGGCCATCTGGCAGACGCCGCGGGACCCGGCGCTCTGGTCGCGCTATGACGCGCGCTATGCCCGCGCCAGCACCGGCGGCGGCAAGTGGTCCGAGCACCACGTGCCCGAGCGCTGGCAGGTGCAGTATCGCAGTCTCACCTTTCAGGTGGGACCGATGAACTTCAAGCACACGGGCCTGTTTCCCGAGCAGGCGGCCAACTGGGACTTTGCCATGGACGCTATCCGGGGGGCCGGACGGCCTGTCTCGGTGCTGAACCTGTTTGCCTATACCGGGGGCGCGACCATCGCCGCCGCAGCCGCCGGGGCGCAGGTCTGCCACGTGGACGCGGCCAAGGGCATGGTGGCCTGGGCGCGGGAGAACGCGCGCCTGTCCGGCCTGGAGCAGGCGCCCATCCGCTGGATTGTGGATGACTGCGCCAAGTTTCTCGAGCGGGAAATCCGCCGCGGCCGCCGCTATGACGCACTGATCATGGATCCGCCGTCCTATGGACGCGGCCCCTCCGGCGAGGTGTGGAAGCTGGAGCGCGACCTCTGGCCCTTTGTGGAGCTGGCGTCCAAAGTGCTATCGGACAACCCGCTTTTTGTGATTATCAACTCCTATACCACGGGGCTGGCGCCCTCGGTGGTGGGATACATCCTCGACAGCATCGTAACCCGGCGCTATGGCGGCGGCACGGCCTGCGACGAGCTGGGCCTGCCGGTTACCGCCTCCGGTCTGGCGCTGCCCTGCGGCGCGGCCGGCCGCTGGATGGGAGAGACCTTATGGAACACGCAATCGAAATCCGCGACCTGAGCTTTGCCTATCCGGCACAGGACGAGCAGTCGCTGCCACTGCCGGTGCTCGAGCACCTGAACCTGACCATTGACGAGGGGAGCTTTGTGGCGGTGCTGGGGCACAACGGCTGCGGCAAATCCACGCTGGCCAAGCTGCTTAACGCCATCCTGCTGCCCACCGGCGGCGCTGTGACCGTCTATGGCATGGACACCGCCGACGAGAGCCGCCTGCTGGACATCCGGCGCACGGTGGGCATGGTGTTTCAGAATCCCGACAACCAGATCGTCTCCAACGTGGT
>CACXCV010000097.1 GCA_902766215.1 Oscillospiraceae bacterium | reverse complement strand
CGGCAGGCGCTGGCGGCGCTGCTGAGCATTTCGTGGGACGGCTTTACCCCGGCGGCGCTGGCCATGGCGGTGAAGGGCTGCGGCGTGCACTGCACCATCGAGGAAACCGGCGCCTGCGCGCCGCTGAAGCTGCGCTTTCCGGGCATCTATGGCCGGCCGCAGCCGTGGAAGCGCGTCAGATGGATTCTCGAATCGCTGCTGCCGGCACACCTGGAGCTGATTTATCTGTTCCGGTGGATTACATGGAAGGAAACCCATGAAAAATCGCTGACCTGGGGGCAGGTCAGCGGATTGAGCTGGTATGGGTGGATGAGCAACGCCTTTTAGTCCGGCAGGCCGGCGGGACGCGCTTTGGGCGCGCGCAGGCGGCGGAAGAAGGCCCGCAGCTGCCCGGCGGCCTCGTCGGCCAGCAGGCCGGACTCGACGGCGGGCCGGTGGTTATAGGGCAGAGAAAACAGGTTGGTCAGGCTGCCGCAGGAGCCGGCCTTGGGATCGCTGGCGGCAAAAACCACCCGCGGGATCCGGGCGTTGATGATTGCTCCGGCGCACATGGGGCACGGCTCCAGCGTGACATAGAGCGTGCACTGCCACAGCCGCCAGCCGCCCAGCGTGCGGCAGGCCTGGTCGATGGCAATCAGCTCGGCATGGGCCAGGGCGCTGCGGCCGGACTCGCGGCGGTTGAAGCCCCGGCCGACAATCTCGCCGCCGCGGACGATGACGCAGCCCACGGGAACCTCGCCCAGGGCGGCGGCCTGATCAGCCAGCGCCAGCGCCTGGCGCATGAAATCGGTGTCGGTCATGACGGAGCCTCCTTTGCAGCGCGGTTTCCCCCGTATCATAGCGCACGCGGCGGCAAAAAGCAAGTCAGTGTCCCCGCAGGAGGGCGGCCAGGGCCTCGCCGGAAAAGGTGCGGCGCACGCCGTCGGCGCACAGCAGGGTAATCTGCCCCTCCACCACCAGGCGGCGGCTGCGGAGCATGGCGGCGGCGTCGCCGGCATGGGGCTGGCCGGTCAGCAGATAGTCGGTGCTGACGCCGAACAGCCGGCTGAGCGCCACCAGCCGGTCGGCCGACGGCTCGCGCCGCCCCTGCTCATACATGCCGATGGCGCTGGGGCTGACCGACAGCGCGGCCGCCAGCTCACGCTGGCTCATCCCCGCCTGGCGGCGCAGCGCGGCAATTCGTGTACCCAACATATACATTCCCCCTGATTCGTGTCAGAACAACGGCATTGTACCGCTTTTGCAGGGAAAAAACCATCGAATTTGCGCCCGGAGCGCAGGAGAAGCCATGTTTGAACGACCACAGGATCCCCAGGACCGCCGGCCGGAGGGCTGGTGCCAGATCTGCGGGACAGAACTTTATGAAGTGCCTCCTGCCCGGCTGTGCAGCCGGTGCCGGGAGAGAGAGGAGCAGGATATGTCAACATTAAAAGAGCTGGCGGCGGAATATCGCGCCTCGGCCATGCGGCTGAGCGAGCGAATCGGCCAGCTGCAGCAGCGGCAGGCCGATTGCTGCCGTACCGAGCAGGAGCGCCTGCGCAGCCGCATGGCAACGCTGTACGGCATGTATCGCCAGACGATGGACACGGCGAAAAAGCTGGAGCACTATTATGGCCGGAGCTAAGCGTTCGGACCGGCAGCGCCGGGCGCTGTGGCGCAGCGTGTACCGCCTGCTGACGCCCTGCCAGCAGCGGGCGGTGCTGGGCCATGTGATCGAGGGCAAGAGCTATAGCCAGCTGGCCCGGGAGGCGGGGGTACACCGCTCGACCGTGCTGCGCACGGCGCGGCGGGGAATGGCCCGGCTGCGGGCGGGCCTGGGGGAGTATGCGCCGTGAGATTCACAAACTGTTTCCTGGCTGTTCATAAAACGTTCAAGTTCGTCGGGTATGGTATAGATGCAGCAGCAAAAGACTCCTCTTTTCATTTGATTTCTCCCTTACCACAGCAGCAGCGCCGCACACGGATGTGTGCGGCGCTGCTGCGTTATTGCGTTATACTGTTTGTCCGGCTTGTCCGGCGGTGCGCTCCATCCAGTCCAGCAGGTCGGCATAGACGCGGGTGCGGTTGGTTTCGTGCAGGGTTTCGTGCCGCGCGCCGGGATAGAGCCGGACGGTGATCTGCTGCATGCCGGCCCGCTGAAAGCTGGCGGCGGCGGCCATCACGCCCCGGCCCATCAGCCCCACCGGGTCGCGGTCGCCGGAGAAAAACAGCACCGGCAGCGCCCGGTTCATGCGCCGCAGGCGGCGGGGCGACTCGTTATAGGCGATGCCGCGCAGCATGTCGCGCTGCAGCCCCAGCGACGGGGGCTGGTCGCAGAGCGGGTCGGCGGCTAGGGCGTCCAGCTCGGCCGGGTCACGGCTGATCCAGTCGCAGCCGGTGCGGTGGGGGGCAAAGGGGGCATTGAACAGCTGCTCGGTGAGGGCCACGGAGCCGCTCTGCCGCTGCTCGCCGCGCAGGGCGGCCTCGACGGCCAGAACCCGCGCCATGATGGCTGTGCCGCGCCGGGGATACTGGGCCGTGCCGGAGAGCAGCACGCCCGTCAGCGGCAGCGCCGGGCAGCGGATCAGCAGAGTGCGCGTGAGGAACGAACCCATGGAGTGCCCCAGCAGAAACAGCGGCAGGCCCGGCCAGCGCTGTGCCAGGCGGCGCACTTGGCGGCGAAGGTCTTCCATTGCGGCCATCCAGCCGCCGGAAAAGCAGCCGGGCGTGCCGTCACTGTGGCCGTGGCCCATGTGGTCGGCGGCCGCCACGGCATAGCCGCGCTCGGCCAGCCAGCGGGCAAAGGCGTCATAGCGTCCGCCGTATTCGCTCAGCCCGTGGGCGATGAGCAGCACAGCCCGAGGCGGTGCGTCGGGCAGCCAGAGCCGGGCAAACTGCCGCCCGCCCCCGGCGGAGGGGAGCCAGCAGGTTTCTGTTCGCATGAAAGCATCTCCTTTCGGCGGGGAATACGTCTATCATACCAGAGCGCAGCTCCGGACGCAAGGAAAGTTCCCCTTGACAGGATTCCACTTTTGTTGGAAACTATAAGGAGCCAAGCAAAAAGGAGCGAGAACCATGATCTCTGAAGCCATGCAGCGCATGACAGAAAATAACTCGGTCATCCGCGCGATGTTTGAAGAGGGAAAGCAGATGGCGGCGCGCTATGGCGCGGAAAACGTCTATGATTTCTCCCTGGGCAACCCCAACATTGCTCCGCCCGCCGCAGTGACGGAGGCGGCCATTGACATTCTGCGGCACGAGGACCCCATGCTGGTGCATGGATACATGTCCAACGCCGGATATGAGGAAGTCCGCCGGGCAGTGGCCGGGTCGCTGAACCGGCGCTTCGGCACGGCCTATGGCCCGCAGGAGCTGCTGATGACCGTGGGCGCGGCCGGCGGTCTGAACGTTGTACTCAAGGTGCTGCTCAACTCCGGGGACGAGGTTGTGGTATTTGCTCCGTATTTCGTGGAATATAATAACTATATTGCCAACTATGGCGGCGTGACGGTGGTGATCCCGCCGGACACGGCCAGCTTCCAGCCTGACCTGGCGGCGCTGGAGCGCGCCGTTACGCCCCGGACGCGTGCCGTGCTGATCAACACACCCAACAACCCCACGGGCGTGATCTATTCCGCGGAAACGCTGGCGGCGCTGGCCGGGGTGCTCCGCCGCAAGAGCGCCGAATTCGGCGCGCCGGTGTATCTGCTCTCGGACGAGCCATACCGCGAGCTGGCCTATGACGGGGCCGAGGTGCCTTGGGTGCCGTCATTTTATGATAACACGCTGGTCTGCTACAGCTGGAGCAAGTCACTGTCGCTGCCCGGCGAGCGGATCGGCTATCTGCTGATGCCCGATTCGCTGGACGGCGCGGAGCAGATCCAGCAGGCGGCGGCCATTGCCGGGCGGATCCTGGGATTTGTCAACGCGCCCAGCCTGATGCAGCGGGTAGCGGCCCGCTGCGTGGACGAACAGACGGACCTGGCCGCCTATGCCCGCAACCGCGCGCTGCTCTATGACGGCCTGACGGCGCTGGGCTTTTCCTGCGTCTATCCCGCCGGCGCGTTTTATCTGTTTATGAAAACGCCGGAGGACGAGAGCACCTTTGTCGCTCGGGCCAAAAAGCACCGCCTGCTGCTGGTGCCGGGCAGCAGCTTTGCCTGTCCGGGCTATGTCCGCATTGCCTACTGCGTCAGCCCGGATACGATCCGCCGCTCGATGGCGGCCTTCCGCGCGCTGGCGGAGGAGGTGGGCCTGTGACGGGCATTGTGGTGGCGGACAAGCCGACCGGCTGGACCAGCTTTGACGTGGCCGCGCGGCTGCGCGGCCTGTTTCACGAGCGGCGCATTGGCCACGGCGGGACGCTGGATCCCATGGCCACGGGCGTGCTGCCGCTGTTTCTGGGCCGGGCGACCCGGGCTGTCCCGTTTTTTGAAGAGGACGCCGACAAGGAATATGTTGCGGGCCTGCGCCTGGGGCTGGAAACCGACACTGAGGACGTGACCGGGCAGGTGCTGTCCCAGCGCCCGGTTTCGGTGAGCCGGGCGGCGCTGACGGCGGCGCTGGAGGCCATGACGGGGCCGCAGATGCAGACGCCGCCGATGTATTCGGCGGTGCGCGTCAACGGCCAGCGGCTTTATGACCTGGCCCGGCAGGGGAAAACCGTGGCGCGGAAGGCGCGCCCGGTCACGTTTTACGAGCTGGAGCTGCTGGACGGGGCGGAGGCCGACTGGACCATCCGCGTGCGATGCAGCAAGGGGGCCTATGTGCGCACGCTCTGTGCCGAGCTGGGCCGCACCCTGGGCTGCGGCGGCTGCATGAGCAGCCTGCGGCGGACACAGGCCGGCCGCTTTTCCATTGCCCAGGCCGTGCCGCTGGAGCAGCTGCTGGCAGCGGAGGATCCGGCTGCGCTGGTGATGCCGGTGGACGCGCTCTTTGCTGCCTATCCGGCGGTGACGGTGGACGGCGATCTGGAGCGCCGCCTGCGCTGCGGCAATGCGCTGCCCTGGGAGGGCGGCGCGCCGGGGCGCTGCCGGGTTTATAACGCGGCGGGAGCCTTTCTGGCTCTGGCGCGGCAGGAGAGCGGCCTGCTGGTGACCGAACGAAGCTTTTTTGAGGTGGAATGACATGCGGATTATCGCATTGGGTTTTTTCGATGGGGTACACCGCGGGCATGGCGCGCTGCTGCGCTGCGCCCGCGCCATGGCGGATCAGGTGGGCTGCACAGCGGCGTGCCTGACCTTTGACCGGCACCCGGGCGACCTGCTGGGGCAGCCCGCGCCGCTGATCAACACGCCGGCGGAACGGGTGTGGCTGATGCAGCGGCTGTATGGCATCGATGAGGTGCTCACGCTGCCCTTCACCCCCGCGCTGATGCACACGCCGTGGCAGGAGTTTGCTGCCCGGTTGCTGACGGACTATCAGGCGGCGGGGCTGGTCTGCGGCGCGGACTATCGCTTTGGCGACCGGGCCGAGGGCACGGCCGAGCGGCTGCGCGCCTTTGCCGCCGGACACGGCGTCGAGTGCCGGATTGTCCCGCCGGTGCTGCAGGACGGCGCGCCGATCAGCTCGACGCGCATCCGCGTGTCGCTGGAGGCGGGCCTGCTGGACGAGGCCAACGACCTGCTGGGCCACCCGCACCTGCTGACCGGCGTGGTGGAGCACGGCAAGCACGTCGGCTCGCAGCTGGGCTTTCCCACGGCCAACCTGCCCGTCGCACCGGGGGTGCTGGCGCCGTGCCACGGGGTCTATGCCGCGCGGGTCACGCTGCCGGACGGCAGCCGGCGTGTGGCGGTGACCAACATCGGTCTGCGCCCCACGCTGGAGCAGACCGACCGGGTGAACGTCGAAAGCTGGATTCAGGACTATGACGGCGACCTGTACGGCCGCCCCCTGCGGGTGGAGCTGCTGGAATTTCTGCGGCCGGAGACGCAGTTTGCCTCGGTGGAGGCGCTGCGCGGACAGGTGCTGGCCGACGGGGCGGCGGTGCGCCGCCGGAATTGGGAGGGAGAAGCATGAACAGCTGGACCAATGGGCCGGTGACCCTGCGCCTGTGCGACGAGGACGACTGGCCTCTGCTCTATGCCTCGCTGCAGGACGTGCAGGGGCGCTATTGGCTGCAAACCACGGTGGAGCCGCTGCGCTCCCAGGCCGGGGCCGAGACGGACTGGGCGGGCTTTCTGGCCGGGCAGCCGGATGGGCGGATTGACCTGACCATCTGCGTGGAGGAACAGGCCGTGGGCATCATCAGCCTGGCGGTGCAGGACGAGATCAGCGGCACGTTTACCATCCCGCTGTTTCTGCTGCCGGAGCACCGCGGCCGGGGCTATGCCCGCCGGGCGCTGACGCTGCTGCTGGACTATGCCTTCAACGAGCGGCGGCTGCACAAGTGGCAGGCCTCGGTGCTGGCGGACAACGCGCCCTCCATTGCCCTGCACGCCTCCTTCGGCTGCGTGGAGGAGGGGCGCTTCCGCGCGCAGATTTTCCACGGCGGTACCTGGCACGACGAGCTGTGGTACGGCCTGACCGAGGACGAATGGCGCGGGCGCTGACCCGCCCCGGACAGGAGGAAGCAACATGCTGCGCATTTTGTATGGCCGCTCACACAGCGGCAAGACGCGGCGGCTGCTGAACGAGCTGACTGCGCAGGCTCGGGCGGGAACGTCCGGGCTTTGGCTGTTGGTGCCCGAGCAGCTGTCCCACCAGGCCGAGCGGACGCTCTGTCTGGCCGGCGGCGATGAGATCTCCCGCCGGGCTGAGGTTTTGAGCTTTACCCGGCTGGCCGCGCGGGTGTTTGCCCAGGCGGGCGGCGTGTCGGCGCGCTATCTGGACAAGGGCGGCCGGCTGCTGACCATGGCGCTGGCGGTCGAACAGGTGCGGGCGCGGCTGCGGCTGTTTGCCGGCCGGACGCCCGAGGGACTGACCCGGCTGGTGACCGCTGTGGACGAGTTTAAAAGCTATGAAATCACCCCGGCGCGGCTGCGGCAGGCCGCCGGGCAGACCCGGGGCCAGCTGGCCGTCAAGCTGGAGGAGCTGGCCCTGCTGCTGGAGAGCTATGACGCAGCCTGCGCCCACATTGCCCTGGACCCCCGCCAGCGGCTGACCCGCCTGCGCGAGGCGCTCTCGCGCAGCGGCCTTGCCGAGGGGCGGCATGTGTACATCGACGGCTTTTCCGACTTTACGGCCCAGGAGCGGGCGGTGGTCGAGCTGCTGATGCAGGATGCGGCGGAGCTGACCATCTGCCTGACCTGCGACGACTTGCAGGACGGGCTGGACATCTTCTCCGCCGAGCGGGAAACGGCCGCGGCGCTGCTGCGCTGCGCCCGGCGCCGCGGCGTGCCGGCCGAGTGCATCCCCATGGCGGCGGACGAGGGCCGCCCTGCGCCCCTGCGGCTGGTGGAGCAGGCGCTGCTGACCCGCGAGAACCGCACCGCGTCGGCCGAGGACGCCGTCGGCCTGTATTCCGCTCCGGACCGGGTGGCTGAGTGCGCCCGCGCGGCGGGAGAAATGCGCCGGCTGGCCGCCGGGGGGCTGCGCTGGCGCGAGATGACCCTGGCCTGCCCGGACGAGGGCTGCGCCCGGGTGGCCGCGGCGGTGCTGCGCGACCACGGCGTGCCGGTGTTCCATGCGGCGGCGGACGAGCTGCTGGACAAGCCGGTACTGCGCCTGGTTACCGGTGCGCTGACGGCCGCCACGGGCGGCGCGCAGACCGACGAGATGCTGGCCGTGCTCAAAACAGGCCTGACCGGGCTGGATCCGGAACAATCCGACGCGCTGGAGAACTATGCCCGCCGCTGGCGGCTGCGCGGGGCCGACTGGGAGCAGCCCTGGACCCGCCACCCGGCGGGCTATGACGGCCGCTGGGACGAGGAGGCCGAGCGACAGCTGGCCGCGCTCAACGATGCGCGGCTGCGCTTTGCCATGCCCCTGGCGGCGCTGCGCGACGCGCTGACGGCAGCGCAGAACGTGGCCGGGCAGGTGATGGCGCTCTATGACTATCTCGAGGCGGTGGAGTACCGCCGCAGCCTGACGGAGCTGGCCGCGCGGCTGGCGGCGCAGAACCGCCGGCAGGAGGCCCAGCAGACCGGCCAGCTGTACGAAATCCTCTGCACGGCCCTCGAGCAGCTGCACGGCGTGCTGGGCGCGTCGCAGTACCGGCCGGAGGAGTTTGCCGCGCTGCTGCGCCTGACGCTCAGCCAGTATGACGTGGCGGCGATCCCTGCCACACTGGACGCGGTGATCATCGGCACGCTGACGGCTCTGCGGCGCGGCAGCCCGGCGGTGCTGTTTGTCATCGGGGCCGAGGAGGGCCGCCTGCCGTCCTACAGCCAGCCCACCGGCGTGCTGACCGAGCCGGAGCGCGCTGCGCTGCGCAGCTGCGGGCTGGAGCTGGCGCCCGACGCCGGCCAGCGGCTGGATCAGGAGCTGGCGGCAGCCTATCAGGTGTTTTCCTCGCCGTCCCGGCGGCTGGAGGTGTCCTATACCGCCGGAGAGGGCACACAGCCGTCGTTTCTGTTCACGCGCCTGCAGGCGCTGTTTCCGGATGCGGCGGTACAGCCCGCCGGGCCGGACCTGAGTACCCTGTCCCACGCGGCGGCCTGGTGCCTTACATCCGGTGCGCCGGCCGCGGGCGGTGCGCTGGAGGCCGAGCTGCGCCGCCTGCGCGCCCTGGCCGCGTGGACGCCCGGGCGGCTGAGCCGGCAGAGCGTGGCGGCGCTCTATGGGCGGACGCTGCGTCTGTCTGCCTCGCGGCTGGATACCTTTGCCCAGTGCCGCTTTGCCTATCTGATGCAGTACGGCCTGCATCTGCAGCCGCCCGGCGAACCAGACTTTGACGCGCCGGCCTTCGGTACCTTTGTCCACGCCGTGCTTGAGCGCACGGCCCAGGCGGCGGCGGCGCGCGGCGGCTTTGCCGCCCTGTCGGACGACGAGGTTACTCAGTTGGCCACGGGCTTCATCGAGGACTATCGCCGCGAGAACGAGCGCAACCTCACCGGCCGCGACGCACGCTTTGCCCATCTGTTCCACCGCCACAGCCGCGAGGCGCTGGCCGTGGTGCGCGAATTGGCGGCCGAGCTGCGCCAGTCGGACTTTGCGCCCTGCGCCT
>CACXCV010000096.1 GCA_902766215.1 Oscillospiraceae bacterium | reverse complement strand
TGGCGGTATGTGCTATAATAGCGGCACGGCGGCGCTTCGCCGCAGCATTCCACGATGCCCGCGCCGGGCGGCCGGTGCGGGCCGGAGGTTGTTTCATGAATCAGATTGAACGAATTGCCCTGATGCCGGGCGTGTGGCTCAGCTATCTGCCGACGGACAAGTTTAAGACCGACTATGTCAGTCTCAATCTTCTGCGTCCGCTGCGCGAGGATGAGGCCTCGCTGGGGGCGCTGCTGCCCAGCGTGCTGATGCGCGGCACGGCGGCGCACCCGGACATGCAGTCCATCTGCGCCTGCCTTGACACGCTCTATGGCGCGGGATTCGATGCCATCTCCCGCAAAAAGGGCGAGGTGCAGATTCTCGGCTTTTATATGGACTTCATCGACGACGCGCTCTCGCCGGACGGCAGCGCGGTGGTGCTGCCGTCACTGCAGTTCCTGGGCGAGGTGCTGCTGCACCCGCTGCTGGAGGACGGGCTGCTGCGGGCCGACTTTGTCGAAAGCGAAAAGGTGAACCTGATCAACGCCATCGAGTCGCAGATCAACGACAAGCGCGCCTGGGCGACCAAGCGGCTGGTGGACATCATGTTTGCCGGCGAGCCCTACCGGGTCAGCCGCCTGGGCGAGGCCGAGCGCGTGCAGGCCATCGACGCGGCGGCGCTGACAGCCTATTGGCGGCATGTGCTGGCCCACTCGGAGATCGAGCTGTATTTTGCCGGCCGTGCCCCGCTGGAGCTGGTGCGCCGGGGCCTGACAGAGGCGCTGGACGGCCTGCCGCGCGGCGGCATGGACGCCTATGGCACCAGCGTCAACAGCCGGGTGGCGCAGCTCCGCGAGTGCGGCGAGACGATGGACGTGACCCAGGGCAAGCTGGTGATGGGTCTGCGCACGCCGGACACCGGCGCCTCGCCGGACTATCCGGCCCTGGCCATGTGCAACGCCGTCTTTGGTGGCAGCGTGACCAGCAAGCTGTTTGTCAACGTGCGCGAGGCGATGAGCCTGTGCTATTATGCCAGCTCCGGCCTGGAAAAGTTCAAGGGCGTGATGCTGGTGTCCGCGGGGGTGGACAGCGAGAACTACGAAACGGCGCGGGACGCCATCCTGCATGAGCTGGAGGCCTGCCGGGCCGGGGAGATCAGCGGGGAAGAGCTGGAGTCGGCGCGGCGGTATCTGGTTTCGGCTCTGCAGGCGGCAGAGGATGCGCCTGGCCGGCTGGACGACTATTATCTCGGCCAGCAGCTGCTGGGCGTGGACTGCTCTCCCGGCGAGCTGATCGACCGGATCAACGCCGTCCGGGGCGAGGACGTGGCCGCGGCGGCCCGGCGCTTGGCGCTGGACACCATCTATTTCATCCGGGGAGGGAAGGAACATGCGTGAGCTGCACTATCCGCAGGTGTTTGAGCGGATGTATGAGCAGGTGCTGGACAACGGGCTGATGGTCCGCGTGATTCCCAAGCCGGGCTTCAGCCGGAAATATGCCTTTCTTGCCGTGGACTACGGCTCGATGGACACGCACTATTCCCTCGGCGGAACGTCCTTCCGCTCGCCGGACGGCGTGGCGCACTATCTCGAGCACAAGATGTTTGACATGCCCCGGGGCAATGTGATGCAGGAGTTCGCCGCCCGGGGGGCCAACCCCAATGCCTTTACCAGCTATTCCATGACGGCATACTATTTCGACTGCACCGACGACTTTGACGACAACCTGCGCCTGCTGCTGGACTATGTCTCCACGCCGTATTACACGCAGGAAAGCGTGGAGAAAGAGCGGGGGATTATTGCCCAGGAAATTAAAATGTATGAGGACAGTCCCTCGTCCCAGGTGTACGAGCAGCTCTTTGCCGCCATGTACCGGCACCATCCCGTGCGCGTGCCCATCGCCGGAACGGTGGAGTCCATCGCGGAGATCAGCGCCCGGACGCTGGAGGAGTGCTATCATGCCTTCTACACCCCGGGCAACATGTGCCTGTGCGTGGTGGGCGACGTGGACCCCGAGCTGGTGCTGCGCCGGGCTGAAGAGATTCTGCCCCGGCAGAGCCGGCCGGCGGCCCTGCGGGACTATGGCCCGGCGGAGACGCTGGGCGGCGGGCCGCGGCGGGTCAGCCGGGAGATGGAGGTCTCCATGCCCATGTTTATGCTGGGCTTTCAGTGCCCGCCGGCATCCGGGCCGGCAGAGGTCATGCGCGGCGAGATGCTGGGCGACCTGGCGGCCGAGCTGCTGATGGGCGAGGCCTCGCCCCTGTATGCCGCGCTGTATGAGCGCGGGCTGATCGATGCGGGCTTCTCGGTGGGCTATGAGGGCATGCGCGGCGTGAGTCTGCTGGTTGCCTCCGGCGACAGCCGCGACCCGGAGGCGGTGAGCGCCGCCATTCTGGACGAGTGCGCCCGCCTGACGCGCGAGGGTGCGGACGAGGCGCTGTTCCGGCGGCTCAAGCGCAGCGCCCTGGGCCGCCGCCTGCGCGACCTGGACAGCTTCGAGTCGATCTGCTTCCGCCAGTGCAGCTACTACTTTGACCGGGCGGAGTATTTCACCTTCCCGTCCGTGTATGAAACCATTTCACTGGAGGACACGCTGGCGTTTCTGCGCGACAATGTGACAGAGTGCCGGTCCGGTCTTTCGGTCATTGCCGCGCCGGAAGGAGAATAAGCCATGTATTTTGAGATCAGCTTTCCGGGTCTGGGCCTGCGCATGGACCCCAGCCGGATCGTCATCAACCTCTTTGGACACAACATTTACTGGTATGGCCTGATCATTGCCGCGGGCTTTCTGCTGGCGGTGGTCTATGCCTGCCGCCGGGCCAAACAGTTTGGCCTGAAGGAGGACGACATTCTCGATATCCTCTTTGTGGCCACGCCGCTGGCGATTGTCTCTGCCCGCGCCTATTACTGCATCTTCAACTGGTCGCTGTTTGCCGACAACCCCATTTCGGTGCTGTATATCTGGAACGGCGGCCTGGCCATCTACGGCGGCGTGATCGGCGCGGTGCTGGCAGTGATTGTCTGCACCAGGATCAAGCATATTCCCGCCCGCCCGCTGCTGGACCTGACGGCGCTGGGCTTTATGATCGGTCAGTGCATCGGCCGCTGGGGCAACTTTGTCAACCGCGAGGCCTTCGGCGCGGAAACAGACTGCTTTCTGCGCATGGGGCTGACCGACGCCACCGGCCACACCATCTATGTCCACCCGACCTTTCTCTATGAGTCGGTGTGGAACCTGATCGGCTTTGTGCTGCTGCACGTTTTGTCCAAGCGGCGCAGATACGACGGGCAGATTGCCCTGGGGTATGTGGCCTGGTATGGTCTGGGCCGCGGCGTGATCGAGGGCCTGCGCACCGACAGTCTCTATCTCTTTGGCACCAACCTGCGCGTGTCGCAGCTGCTGGGCTTTGCCTCGTGCCTGGCGGCGGTGGTTGTGCTGTTTTATCAGCGTGTTTTCCGTGAGCACGACCCCAGTGAGCTGTATGTCAACCGGGCTGCCGCCCAGACGGACAAACCGGCGGAGAAGCAGGATTGACCGGGCCGAAAAAGAACTAAAAGTATGAATTTTTTATAAATCTGTGCTCGTCTCCAGGATATCCTCTTTCTTTTTACAGCGTTACATGGTATAATCGAAAAAAATGAAGCGCATTGCGCGGAGGAGTGTTTGCAAATGTCCCTGAAGGAAGAACTTTCAAAAGCCTTTGGCAGCATTGCCAACGCGGTCAGCGACGCGGCAAAGACAACCGCGGACAAGGCCAAGCAGATGACCGAGATTGCCAAGCTGAACCTCAAGATCAGCGCGGAAGAAGATAAGATCAAAAAGGCGCAGATGCAGCTCGGCGAGGCATATTACAACGATTTCGAGGCGGGGCTTCCCATCGAAGGCGAGAATTTCCTGTCGCTGTGCGAGCAGATCCGCCTGGCCAAGGAGGCCATTGCCGACTATCGCACCGCGGTTGAAGCCCTGAAGGCCGACAAGCCCGCAGAGGAAAAGTCTGAGGAGCCGTCCTGCTGCTGTACACCTGCAGAGGA